>JBKKBU010000035.1:0-8741 GCA_046713755.1 Mycobacteriales bacterium | reverse complement strand
GCCAGCCGGTCGGCCTCGGCCTGCTCACCAGCGTGGTGGTCGGCCTCGGCCTGCTCGGCAGCGTGGTGGTCGGCTTCAGCCTGCTCGGCAGCCGCCTGCGCGGCAGCGTGCTCGGCGGCGTGCTCGGCAGCAACCCGGTCGGCTTCGGCCTGCTCGGCAGCGACTCGGTCGGCTTCGGCCTGGGCGGCGGCTGCTTCGGCGGCAGCGTGTTCGGCGTTGAGGCGGTCGGCTTCGGCCTGTTCGGCAGCCACTCGGTCAGCCTCGGCCTGGGCTGCGGCTGCCTCTGCGGCGACGTGCTCGGCAGCGACCCGGTCGGCCTCGGCCTGCTCGGCGGCGAGGCGGTCGGCCTCGGCCTGCGCTGCGGCTTCATCTGCGGCAACCTGCTCGGCGGCCACCCGGTCGAGCTCGGCCTGCTCGGCGGCCACCCGGGCGGCTTCCACGGCAGCGTCCAGCGCAGCTTCCACAGCGGCGTCTGCTGCTTGGGTGGCGGCGAGCTCGGCGGCGAGGCGGGCGGCTTCCTTGTCGGCGTCGCGCTCGGCGTTTTCACGACGGACCTCACCGAGGTCGACGACCACGGCCTCGTTGCCGGCGGCCTCGAGGTCGGCGTAGCGGGCTTGATCGTCGAGGCGGCCCATCTCGAGCTCAGCCTGGGCGGCGGCGAGCTCGGCGGCGTCGCGTTCGCGCCGCTTGGCGTCGCGCTTGGCCTTCTCAGCGGCCTTGCGCTCCGCCTCGGGGTCGACCTTGGTCGGGCGGGGAGCGCGCTTGGGCGGGGAAGCAAAGGCAGCATCACCGGTCGCGCTCGGCCCCATGAGTGCGGACAGCGCCTCCGACACCCGTGAGATCGAGCCATCGACCGCTTCGGGCTCGGCGGGGGCCATGTCGGCAAGGGTGCGGGGCGTGGTCGTGCGCGGGGCGGCCAGCGCCGACGCGATCAGGTCGGCGACCGAAGAGGCAGCGCTCTTCTCGGGGCTCTCCTCGATCGACTCGTCGGCCACGGCCTCCGCGCGGCTGTCCTCGTTGTGCTCGACGGTGGGTGCGCCACCCTGCGAGGGCACGTCGGCGCCGGGCTCGGAGTGGCCGCCCCCTTACAGCGCGGCCGCCAACCGCGACGCGACCGCGACCGTGTCCTGGACCTCGTCGGCCTCGGACAGCGCGGCCGTGAAGTCCTCGAAGGTCTCGACCGGAGCGTCGTTCAGGTCGACCAGCGCTTCGGGCTCCATCGGCTCGGAGCCGTGGACGACCTCCTCGACCTCGACCAGACCGGCCTGGACGAGCGAGAACACCACCTGGCCGGCCTCGAAGAGCGTGAAACCGCAGTCCCGGGCGAGCTCACCGATCGACCGGATCCCATCGACCTTGCACAGCAGCGACCAGGCGTCGGCGTCGATCTCCATCTCGGAGCTGGTGCTGCCGGCTGACGCAAGCAGCGGGACGGCCTCCGGCCCGTGGATGACCTCCTGGATGGACTGCCAGGCCACGCGGCGGCGGTCGACCTCGGCGAGCAGGTCAGCCACCTCTACCGGCGGCGCGACGTCCTCGCGGGTGCGCTCGTTGACCCGGAAGCGCCAGGTGGCGGAGCCCCAGCGCAGCAGGTCCGACATGGACTCGCGGACCTGCTCGTTGATGAAGGCCTCGACGACCGGCTGGTCGACGTAGCCCAGGTGGACCAGCAGCTCACCGAGCCGCCAGCCCTGGAGCTCGGTCCGCTGGGCCTCCAGCGCCTCAGCGAGCGCCTCCGGCCCGAGCGCTCCTGAGGAGACCAGGCGCGCCCCGAGCTGCGGGCGCCGGCCGGGAACCGCGACGGCGTACACCCGGCCACCGCGCAGGTAGACCTTGGACTCCTCGACGCCGTCGTCGACGTGCAGGCAGCCGCTGGCGACACCGCCGGCGAGGTCGGACAGGATCTGGGGGAGGGTCGTGGTGGAGAGATCGCCTTTGAGCATGCCCTTGGACAAGCGCCGACCTCCTCACCGTGCAACTGGGTCGCAGGCCTTGTATACCCGCTCCTGAGTCCTCGGCAGTCTGGACCTCGACGTTGAGCCGTTTGGTGTAACGCCGGGAGTTGGCACCGCCGCGTCGGCGGATCTGACACGATGCAGGCAACACAAGGACGCCGCGCCTGGTTCGCGGCTGTCCTGGACGTCACCTGAGAGGAGTCGGTGTGAGCGCCGAGGGCACCGCTGTAGACGGGGCTGCGAGCGGTCCCGCGCCCGGGACGCGCCGCATCGACAAGGTCCTTGCCACGGGCTACCTGGACGGGCTGCGGGAGGTCGAGATCGCTGAGCTCCGCATCCTCAAGCAGGAGGCCGAGCAGGAAGAGGTCGACCTCTCCTACATCCGTCGGATGATCCAGGGCCGCATCGACATCGTCCGCGCCGAGCTCAACCGCCGCGACGGCGCGACCACGGGCAGCCTCGTCGACAACCTCACGACCATCCTGGCCGACGAGCCCCGCGGGCCGGCCCGCGGCCTCGGTCGGCACACCACGCTCGAGCCGAGCCGCGCCGACTCGCACCGGCGCTATGTCGAGGCGCTCGTGGCCGACGTCGACCTGTCCGACGTGGGCGTCCGCACCGCCGACGAGCTGGCCCATGCGATGCGGACGCTGTCCGAGGAGGAGCAGGTCATCTCGGTCAAGCGGCGCTCCGTCCAGGACGTCATGGACGCCTGCACCGCCGAGGTCACCCGCCGCTACCGCGACGGCGAGGCCGACGTCTCGACGCTGCTCGGCGAGCAGGGCACCGCTCCCGCCACGTGAGCTTGCCGGTCCTGGCCGAGGTGGTCCGCTCCGGTTACGTCGAGTGCACCCACACCGGCTCCGTCGTGGCCCTTCGGCCGGACGGCTCGGTGGCCCTCGGCCTCGGTGACCTGGCCGCTCCGATCTTCCCGCGGTCCTCCAACAAGCCGCTGCAGGCGGTCGGCCTGCTCGAGCTGGGTTGGGAACCGGACGACGAGCAGCTGGCGCTCGCCACCGCGAGCCACAGCGGCCAGGAGCAGCACGTCACCGTCGTACGACGGATCCTGGACTCGGCCGGCCTGCCGGACTCGGCCCTGCGCTGCCCGGCCGCCCTGCCGCTGCACGAGCCGACCGCCCACGCGCTCCTCGCGGCCGGCCAGAAGTCCACGTCCCTCACCATGAACTGCTCCGGCAAGCACGCCGGGATGCTGGCCGTCTGCGTCGCGCGAGGCTGGGACACCGCGGGCTACCTGACGCGAGCGCACCCGCTGCAAGTCGGACTGCAGGCCTCGATCGAACGGCAGGCCGGCGAGCCCGTCCTGCACGTTGCCGTCGATGGCTGCGGCGCGCCCCAGCACGCGCTGACGCTCCTCGGGCTGGCCCGGGCGTTTGTCGGGCTGGCGACGGCGGTCGACGGGCCGGCGCACCGCACGGCGACGGCGATGCGGGCGCACCCGTTCCTCGTCGGGGGCACCGACCGGGACGTCAGCGAGCTGATGGCGGCCGTGCCCGGTCTGGTCGCGAAGGACGGGGCCGAGGGCGTCTACGCCGCCGGCCTGCCCGATGGCTCTGCGGTCGCCGTGAAGATCGCGGACGGTGGTGGTCGGGGGCGCACCCCGGTGCTGGTTGCCGGCCTGCGCGCGCTCGGCGTGGCCGGCCTGGATCGCTGGGCGACGTCGCCGGTGCTGGGTGGCGGGGTGCCGGTGGGCGAGACCAGGGTCAGCGCGCTGCTGGCCTGACCGCCTGAGCTGGCCGGAACGCGGGGGCCGGCCTGGCCACCTTGGCATGCCGGCGTGGCGGCACCGGCAGGTCGAACCACACCACCTTGCCGGGTGGCGCCAGCCGGACCCCCCAGTCGCCGGCGAGGGCTGCGACCAGGGCCAGGCCCCGACCGCCGATGGCGTCGACGTCCGGGCTCCGCTGCTGCGGGACGGCGGCGGATCCGTCCGCCACTTCGACGTGGATCGTGTCCATGCCGGTGACGACCGACAGCTCCACCCCGGTGTGCGCGTGCAGGACGGCGTTGGCGACCAGCTCGCTGGTCAGCAGCAGGGCATCGTCGCGCAGCGAGTCCTCGTAGAGCGCGCCCAGCTCCTTGGTCAGGAACTCCCGAGCCGCCCGCGCGCTGCGGGGATCGGACGGCAGATGGGTGGTGGCCACGTGTCAGCCTTATCGCAGGTCGACCGACCGGGAGCGCCACAGTCCCGTGCTTTCAGTGGTGGTCATCGCAGCCGGGCCCGAAATGGTCGGATTCGGCCAGGGACGTCGGTGCGCAGCAGCCCTCGCCGCGCCAGGCAGCGCGACCCTCCTTGGCGGCCAGGCCAGCGATCAGCAGCCCGGCGACCGGGTCCGCCCAGGACCAGCCGAGCGCGGCGTTGAGGACGAGCCCACCGAGCAGCACCGCGCTCATGTAGGTGCACAGCAGGGTCTGCTTGCTGTCCGCGACGACGCTCGCGGAGTGCAACGCCCGGCCGGTGCGGCGCTGCGCACGCGAGACCAGCGGCATGATCATCAGCGACGCGACCGCCAGGCCGATGCCGACGCGGGAGACGTCCGGTCGGTCGCCGGCGACCAGCGTGGCCGTGCTGTCGTAGGCGACGAAGGCGGCCAGCGCGAGGAACGACAGCCCGATGAGGCGGGTCGCGAGGACCTCGCGGCTGGCGGGCAGCGCATGCCGGAACTGCCAGAGGATGACCAGCCCGCTGGACACCTCGATGGCGCTGCCCAGTCCGAACCCCAGCAGCGCGCTCGAGCCCGCCACGGTCCCCGCAGCGACGGCGATGACAGCTTCGACCGTGTTGTAGCCGACGCTGAAGCCGGCGAGCAGCCGGGCCCGGCGGCCCAGGTGAGCCCGCCCGGCGTCGTCCAGCTCGGGGACGGTGTGGGTGCTCATCGACTGGCCGGCCCGTAGGCAGGGCAGAGCACGACGGCCTCGCCGGTCGCGTTCAGGAGCCGTTCGGCTGCCGTGAGCAGGTCGAGCAGCTCGGGGTGGGCGAGGGAGTACTGCGATGCGCGGCCCGCCGCCCGGGCCGTCACCAGGCCGCAGTCGCGCAGGCACGAGAGGTGGGCCGACACGGTGGACTGGGCCAGGCCGAGGTGGGCGGTCAGGTCGACGACACGGTGCGGGCCGAGCGGCAGGTGCTGGACGATCGCCAACCGGGTCGGGTCGGCCAGGCTCTTGAACAGGCAGGCAGCCGTCGTGCGGTGGGCCGTCGCAACTGCATCGGCGTAAGGCGTTGTCATCGTCATAAGGCGATGATACGACACGGTGGAGCGGCCGACAAGAGGGTCCGAGGGCGGGTGTGGTGGAGGTCACGAGAGTGTTGCTAGCAGAGTGCTTGCAACTGCTAGCACCCTCGGCTAGCGTCCCTTCCCGAGATGAGTAGCGATGAGAAGAGCGGACCAGCTCCCGTAGCGGCAGTGCGCCAGCTGGGGGAGTACATCCGCGAGCAGCGTCGTACCTCGCAGATCTCACTGCGCCAACTCGCCACGCTCGCCGGCGTCAGCAACCCCTACCTCAGCCAGATCGAGCGGGGCCTGCGCAAGCCGAGCGCGGAGATCCTGCAGCAGATCGCCAAAGGGCTGCGGATCTCGGCCGAGGCGATGTACGTCCAGGCCGGGATCCTCGAGCAGCGAGAAGGCAGCGCCGTCGCCGACGCCGTCCTCGCCGACGAGGGCCTGACCGAGCGGCAGAAGCAGGTGCTGCTCGAGATCCACGCGTCCTTCCGCAAGGAAAACGCCGCCAACGTGACCACCCCCCCAGACGCTGTGACCGCAGTGTCGACCGAGACCGCCTCAGGAGGCACCGCATGACCACCACGACCGTCAAGAGCGACGTCAAGAAGACCGGCAACACCCTGGTCGGCAAGCTGACCGTCAAGAACCTCCCGACCCTGCCGAACCTCGAGCTCACCGAGGTCCGCAAGCCCGGCTTCGCGGCCGTCGGTGTCCTCGACCTCGCCATCGAGCAGGTCAAGGAGCTCCCGGCCGACGTCAAGAAGGTCCAGGACAAGGCCCAGGCCGACGCGCTCGCCCGCTTCGCCACCGCGACGGAGTTCGCCAAGACCTTCCCGACCCAGGTCAAGACCTTCCGCACCGAGCTCGAGGGCCGCGTCTCCACCGCGACCGACAAGGCCACCGTCGTCTACTCGAAGCTGGCCGTCCGCGGCGAGCGCCTCGTGACCTCGATCCGTCGCCAGCCGTCGACCGCCGCCGCCATCGCTGAGGGCAAGGACGCCGTGCGCAAGGCTGAGGCCGCCGCGACCTCCGCCAAGAAGGCCGTCAAGGCCGGCGAGAAGGCGCTCGAGGGCGCTGCCGAGAAGATCGGCTAGATCGTCCACTGAACCATCCGGCTCCGGCGTGCGAACGCCTGCCTGAGCCAGCTCGTGAACTGGCTCGCGGCCGACCCCTTGTCCCTGGCCGCGCCGACCGCGACCCCCGGTGCCCCCCCGCCCCGGGGGTCGCTGCCGGCGGTGGGAGTCGGTGGGCGAGGATGTCGGGGTGTTCGACGCCATCGGCTCCACCATCGGCCTTGCGCTGTTCCTGCTCGTCCTGGCGGTCCAGCTCTGGGCGCTGGTCGACTGCGCCCGCAAGGGCGACCAGCTGTTCCCCGCGGCTGACAAGCGCACCAAGGGCTTCTGGCTCGCCTGGACCATCGGCGCGCCCGCGGTCTACCTGCTGGTCCCGTTCATCAGCTTCTTCGCGGTGGTCCCGTCGATCGTCTACCTCGTCGACGTCCGCCCCGCGCTGCGCGAGGTCCAGTCCGGCGGCCGCTGGTAGGTCAGCTGCTGGATGTGGTGTCTGGATGTGGTGCCCACAGCACCCCAGTGCTGTGGACACCACATGCTGAGGGGGCGGCGCTAGTGGCCGGCCGGTAGGTGCAGTGCTTCGGGGGCGATGCCCTCAGAGGTCTCCTGGCCGGCGAGCGCGAACACCAGGGCGTCCACGTCGTTGCCGGGCACGTGCGCGGTGGTGCCGTCGGCCTCGTAGACGTCGAGCAGCCCAGGAGCGGCCGAGGCCGCCAGGATTCGGCGTACGCCTGCCTGGATCCTCGTCGACTCCCCGTCGCGACTCCCGCCGCGCAGGACCGCCAGCTCCTCGCTCATGTCCTGAGCGTGCCCGCCCGGGGCGCGCTCAACCCCACCCGCGCAGATGCCAGGCGATGACCCCCCGGGGGACCAATCGGACGGATCGGGCACTGCTCCGATCGGGTCACGACTCGAGGTGCCGTCAGGTCGACCATAAAGGGGACGACATGTCCCGAATTCGGGCTCACCTAGTCGGGTGAACGGCGCTCTGAGCCGTCACCGGGCCTGCGAGGCCTCGTTGATCTGGGTGTCGCCGCAGCACCACCCCACCCCAGGAGATCCCGTGAACATCGCCACCGTCACCACTGAGCTCGAGCTCCGCCTCGTCGTTCCCGGCGGTCCCTCGCTCCCGGTCATGGCTGGTCTGCGCTACGAGTCCAACGACCCGTGGGCCGTCCGGGTCGCCTTCCACACCGGTGGCGAGGGCGACGGGATCGTCGAGTGGATGTTCGCCCGCCAGCTGCTCACCGACGGGGTCGCCAAGACGGTCGGCGAGGGTGACGTCCGCGTCTGGCCCTCCACCCACGGCGCCGACCGCGTCGTCAACCTGGCGATGGCCTCCCCCTCCGGCTCGGCCCTGTTCGAGATCGACCGCGACGCCCTCGTCGAGTTCCTCCAGCAGACCTACGTCGCGGTGCCCACGGGCGCCGAGGAGGAGGTCGTCGACCTCGACGCCGAGCTCGCCATGCTGCTCTCCGACTAACACCCCCGCGACGACACCGGCGCCCCCTTCCGCTCTGCGGGAGGGGGCGCTGTCATGCGTCCATCCCCGCGCGCAGGTCGAGGTCGTCGGGTGGGGTGGCCGGGGTCTTCCAGCCGATGTAGGGCTTGCCGAAGACGCCGTGCAGCACGTTGGCGCGGTCGACCATGTGCGCGTAGGCGGTCTCGAACGCCGCCAGGTCCTGCGCCTTGATCGCGGCCGTCACCGGCTGGCAGTCGTCGCGCAGGTAGTCGGTCATCTCCGGGTCGTACTTCGGCCGGGACTCCACGCACAGCGCCAGCTGCTTCACCGACGACTTCCAGAAGTACGCCGCCAGCGGCCAGTTTCCGGCCAGCGCCGCGTAGTAGGTGCGGTGCACCCGCGGCCCCACCTCAGCCATCAGCCGGTCCATGCCGGGCTGCTGGCGGGCGAGCTCGTCGAGGGTCAGGTCGCGCTTGCCGTTGTTCACGCGGTGCGTGTGGCCGTCGTCGACGACGTGGGTGTGGGTGCTGTCAGGGCTCACGGGGCGACAGGCTCCCAGGGCACCGTCAGCTCGCCGTACCTGGCCCGCTCCGGCGTCAGCTGCGGCCGGTCCAGGGTCCGGAGCGTCTCGACCCAGCGCTGTCGCGGCCCGAAGACGGCGTACGCCGAAGCCCGCGCCCACTCCGCGTCGAGCTCGACCAGCAGCTGGTGGATCGGGCGTCCGGCGACGTTGTGGTGGATGAGGCACTTGGGCAGCCGCTCGGCGAGGTCGCTCGGGCGCTCCAGGGTGGGCAGGTGGGCGGCCAGGGTGAGGGCGGTCGGACCGCCCCGCTCGAGGGTGACCGCGGTCGGATCGCGCCGCTCGAGGGTGGCCGCGGCCGGGCCGCGCCGCTCGAGGGTGACCCAGGCGGCCCGCCGGCCGAGCTCGTCGCAGGTGCCCTCGATGAGCAGG
Source organism: Mycobacteriales bacterium (assembly GCA_046713755.1). Taxonomy (GTDB): domain Bacteria; phylum Actinomycetota; class Actinomycetes; order Mycobacteriales; family SCTD01; genus JAUYQP01. Next base: position 63 of record JBKKBU010000035.1, on the reverse strand, counting down.
CCACCGGGACTCATCGCGGTCAGGACGGTGTCCCAGGCGGCCGCAGCGGCGGCTTCGTCGTAC
>JBKKBU010000034.1:0-5793 GCA_046713755.1 Mycobacteriales bacterium | reverse complement strand
GCCCGGGGGGCGGGGGCCGCGCCGGGCGCGCCGCCCCTCGTCGTGGTGTTGCTCACAACCGCATGCTCACAACCCCGGGAAGAAGATCCCGATCTCGCGGGCTGCCGAGTCGGTGGAGTCCGAGCCGTGCACGAGGTTCTGACCGATCTCGAGGGCGTAGTCGCCGCGGATCGAGCCCGGCGTGGCCTCGACGGGATTGGTGACGCCCATCAGGCGGCGGGTGCCGGCGACGGCGTGCGGGCCCTCGACGACCAACGCGACAAGCGGACCGCCGGTGATGAACTCGACGAGCTCGCCGAAGAACGGCCGCTCCTTGTGCTCGCCGTAGTGCTCCTCGGCGGTCTCGCGGGACAGGGTGCGGAGCTCCATCGCGAGCAGGGTCAGCCCCTTCTGCTCCAGTCGGCTGATGACCTCGCCGGCGAGGCCGCGGCGGACGCCGTCGGGCTTGACGAGGACAAGGGTGCGCTCGGTGGCCACAGGATTCCTTCAGATTGGGGGTTCTGGCGGGCTGCAACCTACCGGGCCGAGGTGGTGTTCTTCTGAGTGTGGATCCCGACCTCGCCTTCCCGCGGCTGGTGCGCACGCACACCGACGCCGTCTGGACGACCGCCCTGCGGCTGACGGGTTCCCCCACCGACGCCGAGGATCTGGTGCAGGAGGTCTTCGCCAGCGCGTGGAAGGCCATGTCGGGGTGGGAGGCCGACCGCTGGGAGGCGCTGCAACCGCGCCAGTGGCTGGTGACGATCTGCCTCAACACCTGGCGCAACTCGTTGCGCACGTCTTCCCGTCGGCCCGTGATGGTGCACGCGCCGGTCGAGGCGGCTGTCGTGCCCGGCATCCCCGGACCGGAGGACGCGGTCGTCGCGGACAGCCAGCTGGGGGCGCTGGTCGCTGCCCTGCCGGAGGCCTATCGCGCCCCCGTCGTCCTGCGGCACGTCGTCGGCCTGCCCTACCGCGAGGTCGCCACCGTCCTCGACCTCCCCGTCGGGACCGTGAAGGCCCAGGTCTCCCGCGGTCTCGCCTTGCTCCGGAAGGACCCCTCCTCATGGACCTGACCGTGCTGCGCGCCCCCGCCCCCACCGGCCTGGCCGACCGGGTGCTCGCCGTCACCGGGCCGGCCGACTCCTTCGCAGTGGTCGACGGCCCGACCGGGGAGCTGTCCGTCGCCTGGTCCTCGCACGGGATCTCGCTCGTGCTGCCGGGTTCCGACGAGAGCGAGTTCGCTGCCGCCGTACGCCATCGCCTGGACCGGGGCGTACGCCGCGCCGGCGCGCCGCCCCCCGGGTTGCTGCCCGCCCTGCGGGCCGGTACGTCGCGAGGAGTCGCGGTGGATCTGCGCGGTCGGTCGGGCTTCGAGGTCGACGTGCTGACCGCGGCCCGGCGGATCCCGCCGGGCGAGGTGCGGTCCTACGGCTGGGTGGCCGCGGCGATCGGGCGACCAGCGGCGGTCCGCGCGGTCGGCAGCGCGCTCGGCCGCAACCCGGTCCCGGTGCTCGTGCCCTGCCACCGCGTCGTGCGGTCCGACGGCGGCGTCGGCGACTACGTCTTCGGGACGGACTACAAGTCCGAGCTGCTCAGGCGCGAGGGCGTGTCAGTCGGCGCGCTCGGTTCTGGGCTACTCGGCTCCGCGACCACCAGGGTCTTTTGCGTCCCGACCTGCCGCGACGCCCGCCGGATCACCGAGCGACACCGCGTCGCCTTCCGAACCGCGACCGCTGCCCTCGCAGCCGGCTTCCGCCCTTGCCGGCACTGCGACCCGACCCCTGGGAGCCACTGACCGTCAAGCGGGACGGCGCACCTCGACGCAGGTGCGCTGCGGGGGGGCGCCGAGCAGGGCCGAGCCGTGACCGGGCCAGGCGTCGAGCCAGGCCTCGAGCGCGTCGGCGGGCAGTGGGCGCGACAGCAGGTAGCCCTGGGCGGTGTCGCAGCCGAGCGACTGCAGTCCGGCGTAGGCGACGGCGTCCTCGACCCCCTCGGCGACGACCTTCAGGCCGAGGTCGTGGGCGAGGTGCACGGTCGAGCGCACGATCGCGGCGTCGTCGTCGTCACCTGCCATGCCCATGACGAACGCCCGATCGATCTTCACCTCGTTGACGGGCAGTCGCTTGAGGTAGGCGAGCGAGGAGTAGCCGGTGCCGAAGTCGTCGATCGAGAGGCCGACGCCGAGGGCCGCGAGCCGCTGGAGGACCTCGATGCTGGCGGCGGGGTCGCTCATGATGGTGCCCTCGGTGATCTCGAGGATCAGCCGATCGGCGGCCACGCCGTGGCGAGCGAGCAGCAACGGGACGTCCTCGACGAGCGAGCCGTCGGCAAGGCCACGAGGACTGATGTTGACGGCAACGGTGAGGTCGCGGCCGGCGCTGCCCCACGCGGCGGCCCGCTCCAGCGCCCGATCCAGGACGAAGCGGGTGAGCGCCCCCACGAGCCCGGACTGCTCCGCGATGGGGACGAACTCGTCCGGCCCGACGATCCCGTGCTCCGCCGAGGTCCACCGCACCAACGCCTCGACACCGCTCGGCCGCCCGGTCGCGAGGTCGACCTTCGGCTGGTAGTTGACCGTGAGCTCACCGCCCTCGACCGCCCGACGCAGGGCTCCGGCCAGGGCGAGCCGCCGGCGGCTGCTCCGCTCGTCACCGGCGAGGTAGACGTTGACGCCGCCCCCTCGGCGCTTGACGTCGTACATGGCGATCTCGGCGTACTGCAGGAGGCGACCGGCCTGGTCGGCATGGACCCGACTCGCCGCGCCGATCGAGGCCCGTACGTCGAGGACCAGGTCGCCGAGCGGGAACGGCTCGTCGAAGACCGCCAGGACGACCGCCGCCTCGAAGGCAAGGGCATCGTCCGGTAGGCCCGGCAGCACGATGGCGAACTCGTCGCCGCCCAAGCGGGCCAGCCAGCCGCCGCCCCCGACGAAGCGCGGCGCCAGCCGGTCGCGCAGCCGCGCAGCGACCTTGAGCAGCAGCCGGTCACCGACGTCGTGGCCCAGCGAGTCGTTGACGTCCTGGAAGCGGTCGAGATCGAGCAGCAGCACACCGACGTTGCCGTGACCCAGCGCGGCCTGCAGGTGCCGGGTGATGAGAGCCCGGTTGGGCAAGCCGGTCAGGGCGTCATGGAGCGCCTGGTGCTCGCGCACGGAGGCCTCCTGCTTCACGCGGTCGAACAGCTGCCCCTTGTCGAGGGCGACGCTCGCGGCAGCGGCCAGCGAGGCAGCCAGCTCAGCGTCGTGGGCGCTGAACTCGAGGGTCCGGTCGCTGCGGTCCGCAACGATCAGCGCGCCGATGACCTCACCACCGCGGCGCAGCGGTGCCACGACGACGTTGCGACAGCCGACGGCAGCGAGCACGGCGAGCGCGAGCTCGTCCTGCGACCCGCGCCCGATCGCGATGCCGGCCCCTACGCGCTGCGCGAGCTGCAACGCAGGATGCGATGCGGAGGGCGGCCCGTCCTGGACCACCGCCCCGATGGCGGGGGTGTGCCGCACCCAGCGCGCCGGGCCGTCGTCGGTGCGCAGCAGCAACAGCTCGGCCACATCAGCCCGCAGCACCTCGGCGGACTGCTCGAGGACGGTGGCCACGACGTCGTCCGTCTCGACCTGACCGACCAGTGCCTCGGTGAAGTGCGACAGCAGCTGGAGCTGGGCGTAGCGGCCGCGCTGCCGCATCACCGACCGGTGGTGCAGCCCGAAGCCGACCCCCAGCATCACCAGAGCGGCCGCGACGGCCGGCTCGTCCAGGACGTCGATCAGCAACAGCCCCAGGAAGGCCTCGACGAGGACGCAGAGCGACCACGGCAGCAGCGTGGCCCAGGCCTCCCGGTCGAACTGCTGCTCCCCCGTAGCCGCCGTGGAGAGCAGGATGACCGCGCAGTGCCCCACGATCACCGACGCCATCAGCGCCACCGGGACCACCGGCCAGGTGACGGGTTCGGCCAGCGGGGGCCCGATCGACAGCACGTGGAGCATCCCGGCGGCGACGAGGACCTCGAGCCCGTGGATGCCGGCGTTGCCGAAGATCTTGAGCGGTTCGCGGCGCTCGATGAGCATGCTGACCACGCCCCCGACGAGCCGCGCCAGGAGCAGCTCGGGGAGCGAGACCAGGGCGAGGCCCAGCAGCAGCTGGACCTCGGTGAGGTGGAAGATGAAGGTGCGCCGACGCAGCTCGACGTTGAGCGCGACCGAGTCTCCGAGCAGGAAGAGCACTGCAAGCAGCGGCCACGGCAGCGCCGGCCCCGGCAGCATGGGCTCGTAGGGCACGCCGAGCAGCAGGACAGCGTTGATCGCGAGGAGTGCGACGCACAGCCCGAGCACGCGCTGGCGCCGGGAGGCGCGCGCGAGCAGACCTCTCCCCATGCCGCCACATCGGCAGCCAGCGGGCGCTGCTGTAGGGCCCGCCCGACTACGGGCGCCCGACTACCGGCGCGCGAGCAACCGGCGCGCGTCGCCGGCCGTGACCACCGAGCCGGTGACGAGGACGCCCGCGCCGCCGTACTCCTGGTCCTCCTCGGCCAGGCGAACGGCGGTGTCGAGCGCGTCGTCGAGGCGCTCCTCCGCATGCACCCGGCCCTCACCGAAGATCTCCGCGGCGAGCTCTGCCAGCTCCTCCACCGGCAACCGGCGCGGCGAGCTGCTCTGCGTCACGACCACCCGGGACACCGCCGGCTCGAGGACCTCGAGCATCGCCCTGGCGTCCTTGTCGGACAGCATCGCGACCACCGCCACGAGGTCGGTGAAGGCGAAGGACTCCGCAACGGCCGCGACCGTTGCCACCATCCCCGGCGGGTTGTGGGCCGCGTCCACGAGCACGGTCGGCGAGGTCCTGACCACCTCGAGCCGACCGGGGCTCGTGACCCCCATGAAGCCCTCGCGCACCGCGTCCGGGTCGAGGCCACCGACCCCGCCGAGGAAGGCCTCCACCGCAGCGAGCGCGCAGGCCGCGTTGGTCGCCTGGTGGGCCCCGTGCAGCGGCAGCAGCACGTCGTCGTACGTGCCCGCGAGGCCCTGCAGCGTCAGCAGCTGACCACCCACCGCGGTACGCCGATCCAGGACCCCAAACTCCAGGCCCTCACGGGCGACGGTCGCGCCGACCTCGACGCACCGGCGCAGCAGGACCTCCGCGGCCTCGGGCAGCTGCTGGGCGAGGACCACCGTCGCGCCCTCGTGGATGATTCCGGCCTTCTCCTGCGCCACCTCGGCGACCGTCGTCCCGAGCAGCGGTACGTGGTCAAGGCCAACCGGCAGGATCACGCAGGTCTGGGCCTGCACGACGTTGGTGGCGTCCCACAAGCCGCCGAGTCCGACCTCCAGGACGGCAACGTCAACCGGAGCATCCGCGAAGGCTGCGAAGGCCATCCCGGTGAGCACCTCGAAGAACGTCATCGGCACGGCTGACCGGCTGTCGACCAGGTCGAGGTAGGGGGCGATCTCGTCGAAGACCTCCGTGAAGCGCTCGTCGGTCAGTGGGGACCCGTCCACGACGATGCGCTCGGTCGGGCTGTCGAGGTGCGGCGAGGTGTAGCGCCCGGGACGCAGCCCGAAGCCGTGCAGCAGCGCGTCGATCATCCGCGCCGTCGAGGTCTTGCCGTTGGTGCCCGTGAGGTGGATGGAGGGGTAGGCGTGCTGTGGCGAACCCAGCAGGTCGCAGAGCAGCCGGATCCGGTCGAGGTCCGGCTGCATCTTGTCCTCGGCCGGAAAGCGGCCGGCGAGCGCCGCCATGACCCGCTCGACCGTCACTCCGCGGCTGCCAGCGTGACCTCGACGGCCAGCTCGGCGCCGTCCACGACGTCGAGCGAGACCGC
>JBKKBU010000033.1:0-17846 GCA_046713755.1 Mycobacteriales bacterium | reverse complement strand
TCCTGACCTGACAGCGCAGCCGGGAGGCGGTACGACGGACCCGTGCACCTGACCCGCGTGATCGCCGCCACCGCCCTGCTGCTGCCGATGACGGCCTGCTCCGACAACGACCCCGTCGGCAGGCCCGCTCCGACCACGTCGCTCCCTGCGGCGACCGGCCCAGCCTCGGGATCGCCGCCTGCCAGCGGTGGCCTGCGGACGAGCGCACCCGAAGTGCTCACCACCGGACTGTCCGCGCCGTGGGGCATCGCTTTCCTGCCCGGCGGCGCCGCACTGGTCAGCGAACGTGACACGACGCGAGTGCTGCGGATCCCGCGCACCGGCGGCCGCGCCGTGGAGGTACGCCGGATCGGCGAGGCACGGCCAGCCGGTGAGGGGGGTCTGCTCGGGCTCGCTGTCAGTCCGGCGTTCGCCACCGACGGCCTGGTCTTCGCCTACCTGACGGCCGATGCCGACAACCGCATCGTGCGGTTCCGGCTCGCCGGCGGACCGGTCGAACCGGTGCTCACCGGGATCCCCAAGGGGACGATCCACAACGGCGGTCGGCTGGCCTTCGGCCCGGACGGCAACCTCTACGTCGGCACGGGGGACACCGGTGACAAGTCGCTCGCGCAGGACCTCGACTCCCTCGGCGGCAAGGTGTTGCGGGTGACGCCGAGCGGCCAGCCGGTCGAGGGCTCGCGGGTCTTCTCGCTCGGTCACCGCAACGTGCAGGGCCTGTCCTTCGACGCGACCGGCCGGCTCTGGGCGACCGAGTTCGGGCAGAACAAGCTCGATGAGGTCAACGTGATCCGACAGGGCGGCAACTACGGCTGGCCCGAGGTCGAGGGCGTCGGAGGGCAGTCCCGCTTCGTGGATCCCGTGACGACCTGGCGCACCGACGAGGCCTCCCCCAGCGGCGGCGCCGTCGTGGGCGACAGCTTCTGGGTCGCCGCGCTGCGCGGCACCCGGCTGTGGCGCGTCCCGCTCGCGGCGCCGGGGTCGCGCAGCGCGCTCTACGACGGCGACTACGGGCGGCTGCGGGCGGCCGCGGCGGCTCCCGACGGCTCGTTGTGGGTGCTCACGTCCAACCGCGACGGACGCGGCAACCCCACCGCCGACGACGACCGCGTGCTCCGCCTCCCGCCTGCCTGAACTGTTCACGCCTCCGATCTGCGGGATCGTGACCACTGTCTCGGGGTGCCGTCCCGCCCGGACGGGTACGCATCAGCGAACATGGAGGTATGACGACGACTACGCCCGTGCACGCGACGCCTGAGGCCGAGCGCCGCAGCGCCGCCGCCCGGGCGAGTGCGACGGCCGCAGAGGCGTCCCGCCCGCGACCGCGGGGCGTCGTTCGCGGGTTCTTCCGACTGGTCGCGGACGTGTGGCGCAAGGCCGACCGAGACCGGGTTCTTGGGTTGTCCGGCGAGAACGCCTTCATGGCGGTGCTCACGGTCTTCCCGATCCTCATCGTGGTCGCGGCGTTCCTGGGCCAGCTGTCCTCGGTCATCGGCGTCTCCAACGCCCGCCAGGTCGAGACGGAGGTGCTGGACTTCCTGCGGGATCTGCTCACCGCCGACGCGCAGCCCGCCATCGACACCGCTCAGGGCCTCTTCCGCACCAGCGGCGACGCTCTGACCGTCGCGCTGGTGCTCGCCTTCGCATCGTTGGCGCAGGCCTTCGCATCGATCATCAACACCGTGACGGTCTGCTACGACGTCCACGACCGGCGCGGCTGGTGGTACCGGCGGGCCCTCGGCCTGGTCGTCGGGACCGGCAGCATCCTCATCGCCGTCGTCGTCGTCACCCTCGTCGTCGTCGGCCCGCTGTTCGCCGCCGACGAGGTCGTCGGCTCGATCGGCCTCTCCGAGGAGTACGCCTTCGTCTGGTCCTACCTGCGATGGCCGGTGGCGTTCCTGTCGTTGGTGCTGTGGGCCACCACGATGTTCCACCTGTGCCCCGACCGACCGGGACCCTGGCGACAGGGGCTGTCGGGCGGGCTGTTGGCAGCCGTCCTGTGGCTCGGCGCGTCGGTCGGTTTCAACCTCTACCTGGAGGTCGCGCTCGACGCCTCCCCGGTCTTCTCCGCACTGGGTGGCGGGTTGATCGTGATGACCTGGCTCTACCTGCTCTGCCTCGGCCTGCTCGGTGGTGCGGAGCTCAACGCCGTGCTGCTGGCACGCCGCGACCTACGCGCCCGGGCGGAGACTGCTGACCTGGCCGCGGCCGATGCGGCCGACAAACCCGACGACGCAGCAGCGGCACCGACCGCGACAGTGCCGGCCTCGGCGCCGCCCAGCTCCGACTAGGTGGAGCGCCTACCGGCCCCGCTGCTCGTCCTCGGCGCGATCGTCTCAGTGCAGCTCGGCAGCGCCGTCGCCAAGGGATTGTTCGACGACCTCGGCGCAGCGGGGATCACGTTGCTCCGCCTCGCCCTCGCCGCCCTGCTGCTGCTCGCCGTCCTGCGACCCAAGCTCCGGTCCTGGACCAAGGAAGCCTGGCAGGCAGCCGTCCTGCTCGGCGCTGCCATGGCCGGCATGAACCTGGTCTTCTACCTGTCGCTGCGGACCGTGCCGCTCGGCGTCGCCGTCACCGTGGAGTTCATCGGTCCACTGGCACTCGCCCTCGTCCAGACCCGCCGGTGGCTCGACCTCGTGTGGGCCCTGGCCGCCGCCTCCGGCGTTGTGCTGCTCGGCCTCGACAGCGGCTCGGGCGCGCCGCTGTCCGGGCTCGCGCTCGCCTTCGTGGCCGGGCTGTTCTGGGCGGCGTACATCCTCGCGAGCGCCCGGGTGGGGCAAGTCCTGCCTGGCACCGACGGCCTGGCCGTCGCCCTCGCGGTAGCCGCGCTGCTGGTCCTGCCCTTCGGGCTCGACGGCGCCGCCGCGGTCATCGACCGGCCCGGGCTGCTCGTCGCCGCCTTCGCCGTGGCGCTGCTGTCCTCGGTCATCTCCTACGGGCTGGAGCTGTCGGCCCTGCGTCGCATCCCGACGCGGGTCTTTGGGATCCTCATGAGCCTCGAGCCGGGGGCCGCCGCGATCGCCGGGTTGCTCGTGCTGGACGAGGCCCTCGGCACCCGCGAGGTCCTCGCCCTGCTGCTCGTCAGCGTCGCCAGCGTCGGCGTCACGCTCGTCCGTCGCACCACCGGGCCGCCACTTCAACCCCTGGAGTGACTACTCCTCGCTGACGCCGAGCTCGGCGAGCAGGAGCCGGCGTACGACGGAGGGGTCGGCCTTGCCACCGGTGCTGCGCATGACCGGACCCAGCAGGGCACCGACGGCCTGCACCTTGCCGCCACGGACCTTGTCGGCGACGTCGGGGTTGGCGGCAATGGCCTCGCCGATCGCCACGAGGAGCGCCCCTTCGTCGGTGACGACGGCCAGGCCGCGGGACGCGACCACCTCGTCGGGTTCGCCCTCGCCTGCGAGCACGCCGTCGACGACCTGCCGGGCGAGTCCGGAGTTGAGGGTGCCGTCGCTGACGAGCTGCACGACGCGGGCCACCTGCACCGGTGTGATCGCGAGCTCGGCTGGTTCGACGCCGCTCTCGTTGGCCTTTTGCGCCAGGGTCTGGAGCCACCAGTTGCGGGCCTCGGCCGCAGCGGCGCCGGCCTCGACGGTCTCGAGGACCAGCGCCAGGACGCCGGCGTTGACCATGGCCTGGGCATCGAGGTCCGAGAGTCCGAGCTGTGCCACGAGCCGCTTGCGGCGGGTGCTCGGCGGTTCGGGGAGCTGGTCCAACAGCTCGGCCACCCAGGCGGGGTCCGGCGCGACGGGGACGAGGTCCGGCTCGGGGAAGTAGCGGTAGTCGGTCGCCTCCTCCTTGGAGCGACCCGACGTGGACATGCCGGTGTCCTCGTGAAAGTGCCGGGTCTCCTGGACGATCCGCTCACCGGCGCGCAGCCGGGCGGCCTGCCGCTCGACCTCGGAGCGGACCGCCCGCTCCACGGAGCGCAGGCTGTTGACGTTCTTGGTCTCCGAGCGGGTGCCCCACTCCGCCCCGGGCTTGTTGAGCGACACGTTGACGTCGCAGCGCATCGAGCCCTGCTCCATCCGGACGTCCGACACGTCGAGGCCGCGCAACAGGTCCCGCAGCTCGGTGACGTAGGCCTTGGCCACGGCGGCCGGCCGGGCACCGGTTCCGGCGACGGGCCTGGTGACGATCTCCACCAGGGGAATGCCGGCCCGGTTGTAGTCGACGAGCGAGTGGGTCGCGCCATGGATCCGGCCGGTCGAGCCTCCGACGTGCAGGCTCTTGCCGGTGTCCTCCTCGAGGTGCACCCGCTCGATCGGGATCCGCACGGTCTCGCCCTCGACGTCGACGTCGAGGTAGCCGTCGGTGCAGAGCGGCTCGTCGTACTGGCTGGTCTGAAAGTTCTTCGGCATGTCGGGGTAGAAGTAGTTCTTGCGCGCGAAGCGGCACCAGGTCGCGATGGTGCAGTGCAACGCGAGGCCGATCCGCACGGTCGACTCGATGGCCTTGGCGTTGACCACCGGTAGCGCGCCGGGCAGGCCGAGGCAGACCGGGCAGGTCTGCGTGTTGGGTTCGGCACCGAAGGCAGTGGCGCAACCGCAGAACATCTTCGACAGGGTGCCCAGCTCGACGTGGGTCTCGAGTCCGATGACCGGCTCGAACTCCTGCAGCGCGATGTCGTAGGGAACCGTCACGCGGGGGCCTTCTTGGTGACGATCTCCTCGATGCGCTTGAGGGTCTTGGCCATGTTGCGTCGAGTGATGCCCTTGGCGCCGATGACCAGTGGGGGGATCCGCTCCTCGCTGATGTCCCAGGTCTCCCGGACCAGCGTGCCGCCGTCGACCGGCTCGAGCTCGTAGCGCCAGATCCGGCCGCCGGCGATGGCCTTGCCGATCGTCGCGGTGGGCCGCGCCTGCCAGGCGATCCGACGGCCCTCTTCGAACTCCACCACGGTGTTGGTCATCTCGTAGGCACCGACCACCTTCATGCCCATGCCGAACTCCGCGCCGAGCGACAGCCGCGTCGAGCCCTCGACGGCATCGCGGACGGTGCCGGATCCGTCGATGTCGCGGTGCCGCGCCGGGTCGGCGAGCAGGTCGAAGATCGGGCCGGGCTCGGACGGGATGACCCGCTCGACAGTCACACCGTTGAACAGGGCCATCTATGCCTCCAGGTCAGGTGCCGAGGCGAGCAGGGGCCCGCCCCAGCGGTCGAGGTACGCCGCTTCGAGGGCGGCACCGACGCGGTAGAGCCGGTCGTCCGCCATCGTCGGGGCCATGATCTGCAAGCCGACCGGCAGGCCCTCGGACAGGCCGCAGGGCAGGGACATCGCCGGTCCGCCGTAGAGGTTGGACGGGATCGATGCGACGTCCTGGCGGTACATCGCCAAAGGGTCCTGCAGCTTGGCGCCCAGCTTGAAGGCCACCGTCGGGCAGGTCGGGGCGACCAGCACATCAGTGCTGGCGAAGGCCGCCTCGAAGTCGCGGGTGATGAGGGTGCGCACCTTCTGCGCCTGGCCGTAGTAGGCGTCGTAGTAGCCGCTCGACAGGGCGTAGGTCCCGAGGATGATGCGCCGCTTCACCTCGGCGCCGAAGCCCTGTGCGCGAGTCAGCGACATGACCTCCTCGAGGCTGTTGACACCGTCATCACCGACCCGCAGGCCGTAGCGCACCGCATCGAAGCGAGCCAGGTTGGACGACGCCTCGGACGGCGCGATGAGGTAATACGCCGGGAGCGCGTAGTCGAAGTGCGGGCAGCTCACCTCGGTGACGGTCGCGCCCAGATCCCGCAGCAGGGCAACCGCTTCGTCGAAGCGCTCCTGCACGCCGGGCTCGTAGCCCTCGCCCGACAGCTCCTTCACCACCCCAACCCTCATGCCCTTGACGTCGGCCTGCCGGGCGGCCTCGACAACGGGCGGGACCGGGCGGTCGATCGAGGTGGAGTCACGGGGGTCGTGGCCTGCGATGACCTCGTGGAGCAGGGCAGCGTCCATGACTGAACGGGCGCAGGGGCCGGCCTGGTCGAGACTGCTGGAGAAGGCCACCAGGCCGTAGCGGCTCACCCCGCCGTAGGTGGGCTTGACGCCGATCGTGCCGGTGACTGCTGCGGGTTGGCGGATCGACCCGCCGGTGTCGGTGCCGATCGCCAGCGGGGCTTGGTACGACGCGATCGCCGCGCTGCTGCCGCCACCGGAGCCGCCGGGGATCCGGGTGAGGTCCCACGGGTTGTGGGTCGGGCCGTAGGCACTGTGCTCGGTCGAGGACCCCATGGCGAACTCGTCCATGTTGGTCTTGCCGAGGATGACGATGCCAGCGGCCTTGAGTCGCGTCGTGACGGTGGCGTCGTAGGGCGGTCGCCAGCCCTCGAGGATCCGGCTGCCGACGGTGGTCGGGATGCCCTCGGTGCAGATGACGTCCTTGAGAGCCAGGGGTACGCCGGCCAGCGGACCCGTCAGCTCACCGGCGTCGACCCGCTTGGCCTGCGCGAGCGCACCCTCGGTGTCGACGTGCAGGAACGCGTGGACCTGCCCGTCGATGGCAGTGATGCGGTCGAGGTGGGCCTGGGTGACCTCGACAGCCGAGGCCTCCTTCGCAGCGATGGCGGCCGCGGTCTCGACGGCACTGAGCCGCGTCAGATCGCTCACCGGGGTCCCCGGGGCGGCGTGAGCGCAGCGAGCGCCGTCATGGGGTGACTCATTCCTCGTCCAGGATCCGGGGCACGCGGAACCGGCCGCCCTCGGCAGCGGGTGCGCCGGCGAGCACGGCGTCACGAGGCAGCGAGGGCTGAACGACGTCGGGCCGCTGGACGTTCTCGCGCGGCACCGCATGGGTAGTCGGCGGCACGTCGGCGGCATCGGTGACCTCGGAGATCTTGGCGACCGCACCCAGGATCACGTCGAGCTGGGCCGCGAGACCGTCGAGCTCCGCGTCGTCGAGGGCGAGCCGGGCAAGCCGGGCGAGGTGGGCGACCTCGTCGCGGGTGATCTCGGGCATGCCGCTCCTGTCTGGTCCGTGCTGGCCGATGGTCCGAGCCTAGTGGCGCTGATTTCTTGGAATGTCGGGGCGTGGCCCTTCACAGCCGGGACCCGGGAGCGAAACACTGCTGTCACGCGGCGGGCCCACCCTGGACCCCCCGCCCTTGGAGACTGTCGTGTCGTACCTGCTCCGCGTCGTGCTCCCCGACCGCCCCGGCATGCTCGGCGCGGTGGCGACGGCGCTCGGCGAGGTGGGTGCGGACATCCTCAGCCTCGATGTCGTCGAGCGTGGCCCGGACGGCGCAGTGGACGACCTGCTCGTCTCGCTGCCGCCAGGCGGCCTGGCTGACCGGCTGATCTCCTCGGCGCAGTCCGTGCCTGGCGTGATCGTGGAGTCGCTGCGGCCCTATCGAGGTGCGTCAGACCTGCACCGTGATCTGGAGCTCGTCGACAAGATGGCGGCCAGCCCCGATGCGGGCTTCGAGCTGTTCGTCGACAACGCGCCGGGGGTCTTCCGAGCCGGCTGGGCGGTACTGCTGGAGGACGTCGGTTCCGGCCTGCACGTGCTCGGCGCGTCGCCCGCCGCGCCCGACACTTCGGGGCTGGTCCTGCCCTGGCTGCCGCTGACCGCCGCCCGCCGGCTCAGCACCGACGAGGTGTGGGTGCCGGAGTCGTGGGACACCCTGGGGGTCGAGCTGGCCGCGGCCCCGGTCGGATCTCCCCAGCGGGTGGTGCTGGTCGGGCGGCCAGGTGGGCCGCGCTTCCGGGCCTCCGAGGTCCTTCGCCTCGCGCACCTCGCCGGCATCGCGGCGACTGTTGCCGCATCGCGTCAGCCGGCTTAGAGGCTCCGGCGCGACGGGTCATCGCCGTCGCGTCACCTAGATGAGCAAGCACAGAGCTCCGACAGTTTCGGTTGCCCCCTGTGGATAAGAAAAAGTCTTGTGGATAGCGACTTTTGTTCCACACAGCCCTTGACGAGCCCGCCCCTAGCGTGCATGCTTCGAACACAACCACGACCATGGCTAGGAGGTGCACATGACGGCCAAGACCACCGACCAGCCCGGCCGCGATGTGCCCCGTCCCGGGCCGGGCGTGGCCGCGCACGGCCCGGTCGGGCATGAGGTCGCGGCGTTGGTGACGGCCATGGATGCGCTGCTCGCCGCCCCCGTCGAGGGTCTGCTGTGCGCCGGAGAGATCGCGGTCCTGCACGAGCAGCAGGCCCGCCTGGATGCTGCGCTGCTGGACCGGATCGAGACCGTCAACGCCGCACTGGCCTACACCGCCGACGGGTCCCGGTCGATGGCCGCCTGGCTCGGGAAACGAACCCGAGCCTCCCGCGCCGCCGCCGCTTCGCAGGTCAAGCTCGGCCGGCAGCTCACCGGCCGGCCACTCGTCCACACCGCGCTGACCCAGGGCCGGATCAGTGCCGCACACGCCCGGGTGCTGTGCCAAGCCCTGGCCAAGCTCAGCCGCTACCTGATCGGAACCGGCTTCGACATCCCCGCGCTGCTCGCCGAGCTCGAGCCGGTGTTCCTGGACCTCGCGCTGCTCACCGACCCCCACACCCTCCAGGTCGAGCTCGACAAACGGATCCAGGCCTACGCGCCACTGCCAGAGCAACGCGACAACGACAGCATCGACGCCGCCCGGACCGCCTCACTGCACCCCGCCTTCGACGGCGGCTGGGACCTGACCGCAGCCCTCGGTGAGCACGCCGGCCAGATCCTGGCCGCGGCCCTCGCGGCCTACCGCCGCACCGACCACAGCAGCGGTGACCCCCGCACCCCCGGACAACGCCAGGCCGACGCACTGGCTGGGATCTGCCAGTACTACCTCGACAGCGCCGGCGCACCGTGCGACCGCGGCGTCGCACCACACGTCCTGATCCACGTCCCCCTCGCCAGGTTCGAAGCCCACCAGCTCCCCCACGACCCCAGTAGCCGGCCGATCCTGGGCCCCACTACCGGCGCGATCATCGACCGGCTTCCCGACCCACACCGCGACCCGCTGTTCAGCCGCGACGGCCACCTACTGACCCCCACCGAAGCCCGCGAGAGCCGTGCCGGCCTGGCACCACCGGGGACGACACCACCGGGGACGGCACCACCGGGGACGGCACCACCGGGGACAGCAGCACCACCGGGACTGGCGCCACCGGGTGACCCGAACGGCGACCGGCGCGCCGCAGCGTTCGCCCGCGCGAACCTGCACCTGATCCGGATCACCGACCCCCAGCAGCCACCCGACACCTGGCCCGCACCACCCGGGCCGGCACCCAGGCCAGCGCCCGGACCGCCACCCGGTCCGGCCCTGATCGTGCCGGTCGCGACCTACGCCGACGGCCGGCCCGTCCCCGAACGGACCCTCGCGCAGGTGCTGTGCGACGCCCGCCTCACCAGAGTCGTCCTCGACGCCCAAAGCATGCCGATCGACCTAGGCCGGACCAGCCGCTACTACACCTGGCAACAAACCCAAGCCGCCCTGATCCGCTACCAAAACGTCTGCGCCACCGCCGGCTGCCACGCCCCCGCCCATCAGCTCGAGATGCACCACCCCACCCCCTGGAGCGAAGGCGGCACCACCAGCAACGACGCCGTCCCGCTCTGCCTGCACCACCACACCTGGATCCACCACGGCCGATCCCTACAGCTCACCACCGGCGCGACCCTCGGACCCCACGCCTGGATCACCCAGACGGCCGCAGCCTGACCCCGCCGACCTTCCGCTAGGGGCACCTCGCGGACGGTCGATAGCTGCCGAGCTCTCAAGATCAACAGCACATCCGCACGGTTCCTCACGCTCGGATGAGCGTGCTGATGTGCTCTTGATCATGGCCGACGCAACAAACGCGAATCCCGGATCTGAGCAACAGCAGCGAGCAGCGCCTACCTCGCGCGTTGCCTACCCGGAAGCATGACGAGGGCGACGCAAGCCACCACGGACGCCAGCGCGACTGCGTAGCCGCCGTTCACGACGACCGCCCGCGCGCTGTCCGTCACGTCGA
This sequence comes from Mycobacteriales bacterium, assembly GCA_046713755.1. Classification (GTDB taxonomy): domain Bacteria; phylum Actinomycetota; class Actinomycetes; order Mycobacteriales; family SCTD01; genus JAUYQP01. Next base: position 7,917 of record JBKKBU010000033.1, on the reverse strand, counting down.
GGCCCAGCAACAAGGTCGCCACGCTACCGACCGCCAAGAGCCGACGCCACTCAAAGTCGCCAAGGGACTGGGCGACGAGCGCTAGTCCTGGGAGAGCCAAGAACAGGGGGAAGCCCACAGAACCAGGGCTCCGAGACTCGGCGGCGAGGCCGCCGCCCACCGCGACGGCAATCACCACGACCACCAAGCCCCCGAGGGCCAGTCCGACTTCCCGCACTCCCATGCCCTCCATTCACTCACCGAGGGCACGCGCTTCGCAAGGGAGGCAACGCCATTCCCGTAGTGGAATTGCACCTCGCGGACGGTCGATAGCTGCCGAGCTCGCAAGATCAACAGCACATCCGCACGGTTCCTCACGCTCGGATGAGCGTGCTGACGTGCTCTTGATCATGGCCTACACAGCAAACGCGAGTCCCGGCTACCACCAGCGCCATGCCAGGTCGTAGCCCCTGCACAGGTCCCGATCTTGCACGACCTGCCCATCCCGGACGCATCGCTACTCTCGGACCTCAACAGCCGCGGCGAGGACAAGCCCGAGCAGAACCAGCAGCACACCGAAGCGGGCAACCACGACCGGCCGAATGGTCAGAACGACGACGGGTTCTGGTCAGAGCAGAGTGTCAACTACAGGCATTCCACGAAGAAGACCTGCCGGAATTTGAGACCATCCGCGTCGACAGCAGTTGCCAAAAACCGCACGGGACCCTCCTCCTTGCCTGACGGGGGCAGGCACTCGGGTCGCCCGGATTCATGGAACGCGCCACGGGCGTCCTGCCACGCGACATCGAGCGGAATGCCGTAGGTATGCCCCTCGGCTTCGACGGAAATGGCGCCTGAGGCCGATGAGGCAGTAGCGGTGACGTCGAAGGTGCGGTCCCCACGAACGGCAAAAGAGCTGCCCACCGCCAACGCCGCGACCACTCCGCCCGCTGCCGCTGCGGCGAGGTCTCGGTGGGAAGGCTTCATCCACGAAGGGTAGGGGGCTCTCTGCACTCGACGACCGCTGCGCATCGACGCCGGGCGCCTCCGAAGGTGCACTCTGCTTTGAACAGGCCGCGTCGTGAACTACCGTCGCCGGTCGTGAACCGCGCCGTGCTGCTCATCGCCCTCGCGGCACTCACTGCCTGTACAGCTGATGGGAAAGGGGAGCCCAGCACCGACCGCCGGACAGCGGCTGCTCCCACCTCGTCGGCCGCTGCGCTTAGCACTGCGACGCCGACCGCTACCTCCAGCGCCATCCCAGCTACCGGGTCCCCCAGCAGTGCTCAGGGTGTGCGGGTCGACACCAGATCTGTTGCGGGAGTTCGGATCGGCACGGCCGCTGTGGAAGCGGAGCGGAGGTTACGAGCCGCGCTCGGAAAGCCCACCGAAACCGAGCCGCTGCCCGGTTGCTACGGCGAGTCGGGCCGCCACCTCAGGTGGGACACGCTCACCGTGTTCCTGAGCGACTCCGCGAGTGGCCCGGTGCTGCTGACTGGATGGACCGTCGGGTCAGGGGCGAGCCGGCAGCGATGGCGGATGCCGTACGACGTGGCCGTGGGCGACCGGGTTCGTGAGGTGCTGGCGGACGTACCGCGCGCGGAGGGAGCGGTGCCCGAAGAAGGGGAGAACACCCTGTTCTTCGTGGTGCGAACCCCCGATGCCCCCGGCTTGACCTGGACGTCCACCACAGCGGACGACAACGGTCGCGTCGCTGACGTGAGCTACCAGGCAGAGGGGTGTGACTAGCGGCCGATGAAGCCGCGCTGATCCCGGACTCGGGTCAGCAGTCGGAGTCGTTCGGCATGAGGGCGCAGTCTCTGCCGTACTCCTCGCCGCCCTCGGAGATGAGATAGGCACCAGGTACGAACAGGATCGCGGCCAGCCCCAACGCCATGCCGGCGGCTGCGAACTCCCGGGCCCTGCCGCTCGATCCAGGGTTCTTCCGCACCTTCACCGCAAGAACGGTGGCCGCGATCCCGAGCAGGACCGGCGGGATGATGAGCCAGAACATCGCAATGGCCAGTAACACCGCCAGCACGCCGCAGACCAACGACACGACCGGCAGTCGTCCTTCGCTGGAGCTTTCGGGCCCAGTGCTGCTTTCGGTCGCCATGCGTCCCCCACGTCGTCGGACAGGCCGCGAGTATGGGCGGGCGCTACTGGTGCGTCAACGGTCACCGCCGACGGCCGGCTAAGGCGACAGGACCTGGGCCAGCTCGCGGGCCGCGTCGGGGCCGCGAGCGAGCAGCACCTGGAAGCCGGCGTCGTCGAGGACGGGCACCCCGAGCTTCACCGCCTTGTCGTATTTGGACTGTCCTGGCTCGTCCCCGAGCACGACGAAGGTGGTGTTCTTCGCCACCGACCCCGTCACCTTGCCGCCGCGTGACTGCACCGCCTCCGTCGCCCCATCACGGGAGTACGACGCGAGGGTGCCCGTCACCACCACGGTCACGCCCTCGAGTGGACGTGGTCCCTCGTCAACGCCTTCTTCGACGAGGTGCACGCCGGCGGTCCGCCACTTCTCGACGATGCCGCGGTGCCAGTCGACGGCGAACCACTCCCCCACAGCTTGGGCGATCGTCGGCCCGACGCCGTCGACCGCAGCCAATTCCTCCACCGAAGCCGACGAGATGCGGTCAAGGTCGCGGAACTCCCGCGCCAGCTCACGGGCCGCGGTCGGCCCGACGTGGCGGATCGACAGCGCCACGATGACCCGCCACAGCGGGCGGGCTTTCGCGACCTCAAGGTTGGCCAGCAGCTTGTCCGCGTTGGCGGTGAGTCCCCCGGTCTTGCGGGTGAAGAACCCTGACCGCTCGAGCGTCTCGGCGGTGAGCAGGAACACGTCCCCCTCGTCCGCCACCAGCCCGCCGGACAGCAGGGCATCGGCGGCCTCGAAGCCGAGACCCTCGATGTCGAAGGCGCCTCGCCCCGCCATCGAGAAGATCCGCTCGCGCAGCTGCGAAGGGCACGACTGCGAGTTGGGGCAGCGCAGGTCGACGTCACCCTCCTTCGCCTGGCTCAGCGGCGTGCCGCACGACGGGCAGTCGGTCGGCATCACCCAGTGGGCGGGCTCGGGGTCGGGTCGGAGCGCGATCACGGGGGCGAGCACCTCGGGGATGACGTCACCGGCCCGGCGTACGACGACGGTGTCGCCGGGACGCACGTCCTTGCGCCGCACCTCGTCCTGGTTGTGGAGGGTGGCCATGCCGACCATGACGCCGCCGACGTGCACCGGCTCGAGGACAGCGAACGGCGTGACCCGACCGGTGCGGCCGACGTTGACCTCGATGGCGCGCAGCAGCGTCGTCACCTCCTCCGGTGGGTACTTGTGCGCGATCGCCCATCGCGGCGCCTTCGAGGTCGAGCCGAGGCGGCGCTGCATGGCGATCTGGTCGACCTTGACCACGACGCCGTCGATCTCGTGCTCGACATCGTGGCGGTGCTCGCCCCAGTGCGCGATGTAGTCCTTGACGCCGTCGAGATCTCCAGCGACGGAATAGCGACTGCTCACCGGCAGGCCCCAGGTCGCGAGCTGTTCGTAGGCCGCGGACTGCGACACCGGTTCCCAGCCCTCGCGGGCGCCGATGCCGTGCAGCGTCAGGGCCAGCGGCCTGGTCGCCGTGACGCGCGGGTCCTTCTGTCGAAGCGAGCCGGCCGCGCCGTTGCGGGGATTGGCAAAGGGCGCCTTTCCCTCGGCCACCAGCCGGGCGTTGAGGTCGGCGAACTCCGCGGTCGGGAGGAAGACCTCGCCGCGCACCTCGAGCAGCGGCGGCACGCTCTTGCCAGTCAGCCGTTCCGGCACCGACGACAGGGTGCGCAGGTTGGGGGTGATGTCCTCGCCGGTCCGGCCGTCACCGCGGGTCGCGCCGCGCACGAGCCGACCGTCTCGGTAGACCAGCGCCACGGCCAGCCCGTCGATCTTCAGCTCGCAGAGGTACGCCGCGGTCGCACCGATCTCCTTCGCCTGCCGCCCCGCCCAGGCATCGAGCTCTTCCGAGGTGAACACGTTGTCCAGGCTCATCAACCGCTCGAGGTGGTCCACCGGCGCGAAGTCGGTCGAGAAGCGCTCCATCACCTTCTGGGTCGGCGAGTCAGGGGTGCGAAGCGTCGGGTAGCGCTCCTCGATCTCGGTGAGCTCGCGGACGAGTGCGTCGTAGTCGCCGTCGGAAAGGGTGGGCTGAGCCAGCACGTAGTAGCGGAAGGCGTTTTCCTCCAAGGTGCGTGCGAGGTCCAGGGCGCGCTCCCGCACCTCGACGGGCACCCCGTCGACGTCACTCACTCGGGGGCCTCCCGCAGCCGCCGCCCCATCTCGCGGCAGGCGGTCAGGGCCGAGCGCACGTAGGCCGGTGACGCACCGGCCAGGCCGCAGGACGGCGTGACCACGACCTTCTCGGGGAGCAGCGCGGGATCGAACCCGAGGCGACGCCAGAGCGCTTTCACGACCTCGATCCTCGCATCGAGGTCGGACAGTCGAGCGTCCAGAGAGGGCACCAGCCCGAGCAGCAGGCCGGCACCCCGCTCGATCGCTTCACCGATCCCGTCGTCGTCGTGCGGAGTCAGCACCGCGGCATCCAGCGACAGCGATCCGGCCCCCGCCTCCATGAGCATCCCGATCGGCGGCGACGAGGCGCAGCAGTGCACGACGGTGTGCTCGGTGACCGACAGGACGGAGCGCAACCGGTCGCGGATGACCTGTCGGTCGGGGACGCGCAGCGTCCCGAAACCCGACGCCGTCGGGACCTTGGCGTGCTGGACAGCTGGCAGGGATGGCTCGTCGAGCTGGAGCAGCAGGGTCGTGGCAGGGAAGCGCGACTGCAGATCGGCCAGGTGTCGGCGCAGGCCCTCTGCGAGGCTCGCCGTGAGATCGACGACCGCGCCGGGGTCGGCGAGCGCGCGGTCGCCGCGGTGCAGCTCCACCAACGTCGCCAGGGTCCACGGGCCGGTGGCCTGGACCTTGAGGACCGGCGGGTGGTTGCCCTCGGCCGCCTCCTCGAAGGCGTCGAGGTCACGCGCCAGCTGGGCGCGCGCGAGTGCCGCATCGCGGCCCGGCCGGGGCACGAATCGCCAACCGCTGGGCTGCAGATCGGTGTGCAGGTCGACGAGCAGCGCGAGTCCGCGGCCGGCGAGGTCAGCGTGGGGCCCGCGCGCGGGCAGCTCCGGGAGGTGCGGGAGGTCCAGCTCACCCAGGACGAGCCGGGCAGCCTCGTGCGGGTCGTCACCGGGCAGGCTTCCGACCCCGGTGGCCGAGCCGGCGGACCAGGGCAGGCTCACGCCCGGCGGGTGGCCTTCTTGGCCGGCGTCCGCTTCGCGGCAGCCCTGACCGAGCCAGTCGCCGCCGGCTTCGCCGCGGCGGCCTTCGTTGGGCCCGACCGGGTCGGGGCCGCCTTGGTCGGCGCCGTCCTCGGCGGAGTCACCTTGGCCGGGGCGGCTGCAACAGCCGGTCGGGCTGACCGCCGACTGCCGCCGGTCAGGTAGGCAAGGTCGGCCTCAAGCGCCCGGATCACGTCCTCGCGCGGGGCGGTCGCACCGCGCACCGCGAGGCTGAACTGCTGGATGACCTCGAGGTCGGTGAGTGCGATGTCGCTGTCGTTCGCCATGACCTCGACCCTAGCCGGGAGCCGCGAGGGTCGCTGAGCCGAGGACCACGTCGCCGTCGTACAGCACCGCGGCCTGGCCTGGGGCAACACCGACTGCTGGCTCGTCGAGGTGCACCTCCCACCGGTCCCCGTCGGCCAGCACCACCCCGTCGTGCACCTCGCCGTGAGCCCGGATCTGCACCGAGCAGCGCAGCGGCAGGCAACGCTCTCCCGCCGTCCACATCGGCCGGTCGGCGCGCAGGACCGGCGTCGCCAGCGCCGCCTTCGGTCCCACCGTGACAGTGCGGCTCACCGGCTCGACGGCCAGGACGTAGCGCGGTCGACCATCGGGTGCCGGGACGGTCAGCGACAGGCCGCGCCGCTGGCCGACCGTGTAGCCGTAGGCGCCGTCGTGGTGACCGACGACCGCGCCGGTGAGGGCGTCGACGACCGGCCCGGGCTGGGCGCCGAGTCGGCTGCGCAAGAAGCTGGCGGTGTCACCGTCAGGGATGAAGCAGATGTCGTGCGAGTCGGCCTTGTCGGCGACGGCCAGCCCACGGCGGCGGGCCTCCTCGCGGACCTGCTCCTTGGTCAGGTGCCCGAGCGGAAGCAGCGTCGCAGCCAACTGCTGCGGCGTGAGCACGGCGAGCACGTAGGACTGGTCCTTGGCCACATCGACCGAACGCCGCAGCACGCCGTCCTGCAGCCGCGCGTGATGGCCGGTCGCCACGGCGTCGAAGCCGAGCGCGAGCGCCTTGTCCAGGACAGCGGCGAACTTGATGCGCTCGTTGCACCGCAGACAGGGGTTGGGGGTCCGCCCGGCGGCGTACTCCGCGACGAAGTCGTCGATGACGTCCACGCGGAAGCGCTGGGCGAGGTCCCAGACGTAGAACGGGATGCCGAGGACGTCGGCGACTCGGGCTGCGTCACGGGCGTCCTCCTTGGAGCAGCAGCCACGGCTGCCGGACCGCAGTGCCTCGGGCGCCTCCGACAGCGCGAGGTGGACGGCCGTGACGTCGTGGCCGGCATCCACCGCCAGCGCCGCCGCGACCGCGGAGTCGACCCCGCCGGACAGCGCGGCGAGCACCTTCACCGGCGGGCGGTCCAGGATCCGGCGGCGGCAGCCCGCTCGACGACGCCGGACAGCACCTCGAGCAGCGCGTCGACGTCGGCGCCAGTGGACGTGTGACCGAGCGAGAAGCGCAGCGAGGAGCGGGCCAGCGTCTCGTCCGCGCCGGTCGCCAACAGCACATGACTGGGTCGGGCCACCCCGGCGGAGCAGGCCGAGCCGGTGGAGACCTCGACGCCCTTGGCGTCGAGCAGCAGCAGGAGCGAGTCGCCTTCGCAGCCGGGGAACGAGAAGTGCGCGTTGCCCGGCAACCGGTCGACCGGGTCGCCATTGAGGACCGCACCGGGGATAGCCGCGCGGACCCGGCGTACGAGGTCCTCGCGCAGCGCGGTGAGGCGCGCGGCCGTCTCGGGCTGGCGCTGGACCGCCAGCTCGGTGGCCACCGCGAGCCCGGCGATGCCAGGGACCCCCAGTGTCCCCGAGCGGACGTCGCGCTCCTGACCACCGCCGTGCAGGAGCGGGGTGCACGCGATGTCACGGCCCAGCAGCAGCGCGCCGATGCCGAGCGGACCGCCGAGCTTGTGACCCGTCATCGTGAGTGCGTCGACGCCGCTCGCCGCGAAGTCGACGTGCAGCTGGCCGACGGCTTGCACGGCGTCGGTGTGGAAGGGGATGCCGTGCTCGTGCGCGACGTCGGCCAGCGCCCGCACCGGCTGCACGGTGCCGATCTCGTTGTTGGCCCACATGACCGTGACCAGGGCGACGTCGGATGGGTCCGTGGCGATCGCGTCGGCGAGCACGTCAGGATGCACCCGCCCGAGGGCATCGACCTCGACCCAGGTGACCGTCGCGCCCTCGTGGGCGACCAGCCACTCCACGGCGTCGAGGACCGCGTGGTGCTCGACGGCGCTGGCGAGGATGCGGGTCCGGCGCGGGTCGGCGCGATGCCGGGCCCACCAGATGCCCTTGACGGCCAGGTTGTCGCTCTCGGTGCCCCCCCCGGTGAGGACCACCTCGGAGGGTCGGGCGCCGAGAGCCGCAGCCAACGTCTCGCGCGACTCCTCGACGGTGCGCCGGGCGGCCCGGCCGGAGGCGTGCAGGGACGAGGCGTTGCCGACGGTGCCCATCGCGGCGACGACCGCGGCCACCGCCTCGGGGAGCACGGGCGTCGAGGCCGCATGGTCGAGGTACGCCACGTCGACGAGCCTACGTGGCCGCGTTCACCGCAGCAGGATCCGGCCCGTCAGCGGGCGCCCGGTCGGCAGCTCGTCGTCGACGACGACCTGGGTC
>JBKKBU010000032.1:0-4414 GCA_046713755.1 Mycobacteriales bacterium | reverse complement strand
GGACACGATGTTCCCGCCCATGGAGATGGAGGGCAGCGACTACTACCTCAAGGCCATGAACTGCCCGATGCACAACCTGATCTACCGGTCGCGCGGGCGGTCCTACCGAGACTTGCCGCTGCGGCTGTTCGAGTTCGGGTCGGTCTACCGCTTCGAGAAGTCGGGCGTCATCCACGGCCTCACCCGGGTGCGCGGCCTGACGATGGACGACTCGCACTCCTACGTCACGGCGGAGCAGGCGCCGGGCGAGATCAAGCACCTGCTGGGTTTCATCCTCGGCCTGCTCAAGGACTTCGGGATCAGCGACTTCTACCTCGAGCTGTCGACCCGTGACGACTCCAAGCCAGACAAGTTCGTCGGGTCCGACGAGGACTGGGCGACGGCCACCGCGGTGCTCGAGCAGTGCGCGGTCGACTCCGGTCTCGAGCTCGTCCCGGACCCGGGAGGTGCGGCCTTCTACGGCCCGAAGATCTCGGTGCAGGCCAAGGACGCCATCGGCCGGACCTGGCAGATGTCGACGATCCAGTACGACTTCAACCAGCCCAAGGGCTTTGGCCTGGAGTACCAGGCGGCGGACGGCACGCGGCAGCAGCCCGTCATGATCCACTCGGCGAAGTTCGGCTCGATCGAGCGCTTCATCGGGGTGCTCGTCGAGCACTACGCCGGGGCGTTCCCGGCCTGGCTCTCGCCGGTCCAGGTCGTGGGCATCCCCGTGCACAGCGACTACGACGGCTACCTGCACGAGATCGCCACGAAGCTGCGGTCGCAGCGGATCCGGGTCGAGGTCGACACCTCGGACGACCGGATGCAGAAGAAGATCCGCAACGCCCAGAAGCAGAAGGTCCCCTTCATGCTCATCGCGGGTGCGGACGACATCGCGGCGGGCGCGGTGAGCTTCCGCTTCCGCGACGGCACCCAGGACAACGGCATCCCCGTCGACGAGGCGGTCGAGCGCATCGTCACGGCGGTGCGGGACCGGACGTGACCGACCAGGACGCAACAGGGCCGCAGAGCCCTCAGCACGAGGAGCAGGCCGGCGTCGGGCTGCGCGACGCCTTCGAGCGGCTCTACACCCCGCATCGGCTGGCCTACATCCAGGGCGAGGGCAAGGCGGGCTGCCCCTTCTGCGACATCCCAGCGCTACCGGACGACGAGGGGCTGGTCGTCGCTCGTGGCGCGACCTGCTTCGTCGTCCTCAACCTCTACCCCTACAACGCCGGCCACCTCATGGTGGTCCCGTTCCGCCACGTGGCCGGCTACGACGAGCTCACCGAGGCCGAGGCCGTCGAGGTCGCCCACCTCACCCAGCGGGCCATCCGGGCCATCCGCCACGCGAGCGGCGCGCAGGGGTTCAACGTCGGGATGAACCTCGGGGTCGTTGCCGGCGCCGGCATCGCTGCTCACCTGCACCAGCACGTCGTTCCTCGCTGGGGCGGCGACACCAACTTCATGCCGGTCGTCGGGCACACCAGAGTGCTTCCGCAGCTGCTGCCCGACACCCGAGTCCTGCTGGCCCAGGCGTGGCAGGAGGTTTGACCCGGGCCGGTCTCCGGCTCGTCGTCGTCGTGGTGTTCCTGACGCCGCTCGCGATCGTGCTCTCGGGCTCGCTCCGCAAGGTCGGGCTGCCGCCGCCCTCGGGGCTCGAGCTGCTGCCGGGCGAGCCGTCGCTCTCGTCCTACCAGCGGTTGCCCGAGGTCGTGCCGCTGGGTCGTTTAGTGCGCAACAGCCTGATCGTGGTGGCCGTCGCGGTGCCGGTCACGACCCTGCTCGCCTCCTGGGCTGGTTTTGCGATGGCCCAGCTGCCGCGCCGGCGGCGCGGCCCGCTCGTCGTCCTCGTGACCGGGCTGCTGCTCGTGCCGCTGCCGATGCTGTGGGTGCCGCGCTTCGTCGGCTACCTCGAGCTCGGCCTGCTCGACACCCTCTGGCCGCTCGTCCTTCCGGCGCTGGCGGCGACAACGCCCTTCACGGTGCTGCTTGCCTACCGCGCCTTCCGCAAGGTGCCACCAGAGCTCTGGGAAGCCGCGCGTCTCGAGGGGGCTTCGGCGGTCTCGACCTGGCGTCGGGTGGGCCTGCCGCTGGTCACCGCAACGACCACCGCGATCGCGGCGGTCGCCTTCGTCTTCCACTGGGGCAACTACCTCGACGCCCTGCTCTACGCCCAGTCCGCCGGAACCCGCACCCTCCCGCTCGGACTCGGGGAGCTCGCCACTCTCGACGGCGTAGAGCAGCCGGTGCTCTTCGCTGGGGCGGCCGTGCTGGCGCTGCCGGCCGTGCTGGCCCTGCTGCTTGTCCAGCGGCCGCTGCTGGGTAGCGCGGACCGGCGCGCGTGACGGTCCGCGTCGAGGGCCTCGGACTGCGCCACCCGGGCGCGGGGGAGTGGGCGCTCCGCGACGTGTCGCTGACCGTCGAGCCGGGCGAGGTGCTGGCCGTCGTCGGCCCGTCCGGCTCCGGCAAGACCACCTTGCTGCGGCTGCTCTGCGGCCTGCTCGAGCCCACCGAGGGCACCGTGTCGCTCCGTGGCGAGCCCCAGCACGGGGTGCCGCCTGAGCGCCGACCGGTGGCGATGGTCTTCCAGGGCTTCGCGCTCTTCCCGCACCTGTCGGTGCGCGACAACATCGGTTTCGGCCTCCGCGTCCGTCGGGTGCGCGCGGCTGACCGGCGCGCGCGGGTCGACGCGGTGGCCGGCCGCCTGGGACTGACCGCGTTGCTCGACCGACTGCCGGGAGAGCTCTCGGGTGGCGAGCGCCAGCGCACCGCCCTGGCCCGAGCCCTGGTGCGCGACCCGGCCGTCTTCTGCCTCGACGAGCCGCTCTCCGCACTCGACCCGCTGTTGCGCACCGATGCCCGCCGGGGGCTCGCCGACCTGCTGCGCGCCGAGGGCAGATGTGCCGTGCTCGTCACCCACGACCAGAGCGAGGCGATGTCACTCGGTGATCGGGTGGCGGTGCTGCGCGCGGGTCAGCTGGAGCAGATCGCGGCGCCGCGCGAGATCTACGACCAGCCGGCCTCGCCCTTTGTCGCGTCGTTCGTGGGCAGCCCGCCGATGGCGCTGCTGACTGGTGTCGACGGGGTGGCCGGCCCGCTGCGGATCGCGGGGCTGTCTGGCCCCTCGGTCCTCGGGGTTCGACCCGAGCACGTCGGCTTCGGCAGCGGCGACGACGCGACCGTGGCTGCCGTCGAGGACTACGGCCACGAGCTGCACGTCCTGCTCGACTGCCCGGCCGGCCGGCTGGTTGCCCGCTGCGCACCCGGCGGCGCCCCGCCGGTCGGCAGCCGCGTCGGGGTCGTCGTCGACCCCGCGCGCGTCCACGGCTGGCCAGCCCCGTGACGACAGCCGCGACGAGCCCCACCCGAGTACGCCGGAGACGGTGGCCGCATCCGTCGTACGCCACGGGGTTGTGGCTGTTGCTCTTGCCTTTTCTGGTTGGAGTGACGGCGCTGGTCTTGGTCCCGGCGGTGGTCACGGCGGGCTTTGCGTTCACCCGCTATGACGGGCTGTCGCCGGCGCGCTTCGTCGGCCTCGACACCTACCGGCAGCTGTTTGCCTACTCGGAGTTCTCGCGCGCGCTGAAGGCGACCGCCTTCTTCCTCGTCCTCGCCGTGCCGCTGCGGGTCTTCGGCGGGCTGGCGCTCGCCCTGCTGCTGCACCGACGTGAGCGGTTCTCCACCGCGGGTCGGGTCGGTGCCTACCTCCCGACGGTGCTCCCCGACGCCTGCACGGCGCTGGTGTTCCTGTGGGTCGTCAACCCCGTCTATGGCCCGGTGGCGGTGCTGCTGAGGGCGGCGGACCAGACCCCGGGACCGATCCTGCTGGACCCACTCGGAGCGCGGCTGACGATCGTGGCGATAGCGGTCTTTGCGTTGGGCGAGGGGTTCCTCGTCACCCTGGCGGCCAGGCGTGAGGTGCCACCGGTGCTCTATGAGATGGCCCGGCTCGAAGGTGCTCGCGGGGCCGGGCTGTTCCGACGGGTGACCCTGCCGTCGCTGGCTCCGGTGCTCGGGCTGCTGTCGGCCCGCGACCTCGTCACCTCCATGCAGCTGGCGCTCGTGCCGGTGCTGCTGCTGACCCAGGGTGGTCCCCTCGGATCGACCAAGCTGTTGCCGGTGCTCGCCTACGAGCGCGGGTTCCGGGAGCTGAAGTTCGGGGACGGCGCGGCCATCGCGCTGCTGCTGCTCGTGCTGACTGCCGTGGTGGTCGCGGCGCAGTACCGCCTGCTCCGCCGCTTCACCCGTGGCGCGTCCGTCTGGTAGCTCGCCCGGTCAGTCGAGGTACAGCGCGAGGTGGAGGTCGTCGACATGGCGGCCGTTGATGAGCCACTCGTCGACGAGGCGGGCCTCCTGGACGTAGCCGTGTCGGGTGTAGAGCGCCAGCGCCGGCTCGTTGGTCGCGAACACGCCGAGCCGGATCTTGCGC
>JBKKBU010000031.1:0-4914 GCA_046713755.1 Mycobacteriales bacterium | reverse complement strand
TGTCGTACTCGGTGCTGGTGGTGCTCGGTGCTGGTGGTGCTGGCTGCTAGCCCTGGCGCTGCTTGTGGCGGGCGCTGGACGAGCAGATGACCATGACGCGACGGTTGCGCCGGATGACGCGGCACTTCTCGCAGATCGGCTTGACGCTCGGCTTGACCTTCACGGTGACTCGTTCCCTACTTGTAGCGGTAGACGATGCGGCCGCGGGTGAGGTCGTAGGGCGAGAGCTCTACGACCACGCGGTCTTCGGGGAGGATGCGGATGTAGTGCTGGCGCATCTTGCCGCTGATGTGGGCCAGGACCTTGTGACCGTTCTGCAGCTCCACGCGGAACATCGCGTTGGGAAGCGGCTCGACGACTCGGCCCTCGATCTCGATGGCCCCGTCCTTCTTCGGCATGTCCTCCACGATCCGTCGGTGTGAGTGGTGCAGTCTTCAGGCAGGACGAGCGCGCAGACCGGTCGACAGGCATGACGACGTGGCGGAGCGATGTCCGAACGGGAAGTCTACGTCGCAAACCTGCTCCGGTCCAACGCTCGCATACGTCGGGGGCCGTGCTCAGCCTGTGACGTCGGTCTCACCGGCGGCGGTCGCGGGGCCGTTCGCGTTGTCGGCGAGGGCGTGCAGGACGGTCTTGATCTGGAACGGCGTGAGGTCCGGGTGGTTGCCGAGCAGCCTGGCCACCAGGCCGCTGATGTGCGGGGCCGCGAAGGAGTTGCCGGTCGCGACGAGGCGGGAACCGCCGCGCCAGGCCACCTCGACGTCGATGCCGGGGGCTCCGAACTCCACCGGCGGATCGGGGTTGTAGTCGAAGTGCTCCGGGTCGCTGCCCAGGTGAGCGGCGACGGAGAGCACCGCGGCGTACTGCGAGGGGTAGCTGTCGACCGGTGCGTTGTTGACCGCGCAGACCAGCGCGACGCTGCGGAAGTACGCCGCATCGGCCAGGTCGTGGAACAAGCCGTGGTACTCCTCCTTGCCGGTCGACAGCGACAGGTTGACGACGTGCATGCCGTTTTCGATCGCCCAGCGCAGTCCGGCCGCGAACACAGGCCCACGCCCGGTGAGGCGGTCACCGAGCACCCGCACGCTGTGGATGCGGCAGTCGGGGGCGAGCTTGCGCACGATGCCGGCGATCGCGGTGCCGTGCCCGAAAAGGTCCTCGTGCGGCCCGGGGTCGACCCGGACCTGGTCGGGGGCAGCTGCGTCATAGGACAGTGCCACCGACGATGCCAGACCGCCGATGTCGGGGTGGTCGGCCTCGACGCCACTGTCGATGATGGCCACGTCGACGCCGGCGCCCCGGGAGTCACCGAAGGCCCATTCCCGGGTGATACCCGAGGGCAACGGCAGGGGGGTGACCGAGCGCAACCGGCCGGGGTCGAACTGCTCCGACCAGGCGGGTCGAAGGGCCGTCATGACGTGCTCACGGCGGGCTCATCGGCACGCACGGGTTGTCACGGCAGTCGGCCGCCAGGCGGGCCGGGGCGCCTGCTGCGGCCCGTGGCACTACTCAACCGGCCGGCCTGCTGGCGAGCCTGCCGGTCCGACTCGATCGCACTTGCTGCCGCCACGAACTCCCGCACGACCCGCACCGCGAGCCGGCGCTGGCCGGCGTCGAGCCGGCCGAGCTCGCCAAACAGCGCCGCCAGCTCGAGCAGGTCGGAGTCGGGGGGTTCGAGGCGGGCGACCGCAGCCTCGATGACGTCGACCAGCTCGCCGTCGGCGGCGGCGGAGACCGCGAGCGCCCGCAGCAGCCGGCGGCCGAAGTCGTCGAAGGCGCGGGCACCCTCGAGCGCGAGCGCGGCCTGATCGGCCACGATGTTGAGCAGCTCCATGTCGGCGGCGGCATCCGGCCGGTCCTCGCTGCGGTCGAGCACCTCGATGACACCCATGAGTCGCTCGGAGGTAGCGATGGGCGCGGCCAGGATCGAGGTCGGGGTGTAGCCGGTCCCGGTCTGGACGGGGCCGCTCCACCGCGGGTCGCTGCGCAGGTCGGACACCACCAGCGGTTGGCCTGACATCGCCACCCAGCCGGCGATGCCGTGTCCCGATGGCACCCGCAGGCCCTTGACGGCCTCGGCCCCCGCGCCCACGACCGTGGTGAAGACCAGCTCGGAGTCATCCTCGGTGAGCAGGGCCAACGAGCAGGCCGCCGCTCCGAACATGCGCATGGCGGTCGCCGTCACAGCCTCGACCAGGTCGTCGTAGCCGCCGGGTGACAGCACCGGCCCGAGATCGCCGGCGAGCGCGCCGATCCGCTCGAGCAGGTCCTGGACGGTGCCAGCCGGGCTGTCGCTCACGCCACCACCCCGACCGTGCTGGCGTCGTGCTCGGCGTCGCCGGCGTAGGACACCCCCAGGGCCACGCCGGCACCCCCCGGCAACCGGACCGTGGCCGCGCCGTCGACGAGTGGCAGCCGAAGCGGCGCGGTGGCGCCTTCGGCGTGGACGAGCACCTCGCCCGTGGCTCGCGGCAGCACGGCGTGGGTGCCGGCCGCCACCACCCGGATCACCAGCGCGGCGTCGAGGCCTTCGACGCGGCGTTCGAGCACGACGCCGGTGGCCACCCTCCGTACGACGACGGCATGTGGCATCGGGGTCGACCGCGCGGCCGCGTGCGACCGGTCACCGGAGTAGGCGGCCACGATGCGGTGCAGCCCGGTGTCCAAGGAGCGGGTCGGTAGGACGGCCGCGCCGTCACCGCCGACCCGCGCCGAGCCAAGCTCGCGCTGGTCGTCGAGGAACATCACGGTGCCCGACGGGGGCGGCGCGGTGTCGTCGCCGTGGACGGTGGCGGTGAGCACGACCGGACCGCCGGTCGTCCCCGCGCTGCCCGCGACGGTCACGAGGGTCGGGTGTGGGACGACCTTGACGACGTGGGCCGCCGCGGCACTGGGGGCACAGGCGGCGGAGCCGTCGTAGGACACCCGGACGGTGTGGTCGCCGACGGGCAGCGCCACGGTGAGCAGGGCGCGACCGCCGGGGCCCAGCTCGCCACGGGCGAGCTCACCGCCCTCGTGCACGGCCACGACCGACCCGCCTGGCTCCACGTCACCTGACACGTCCACGACGAGCAGGGCCGCGGAGCCGGCGAGCAGCCGCGCGGGTGCGCTGACCACGGTCCGGGTGGCGGAGAGCCGCTCGGCGGCAGGGGCCGCTCTCGTCGCGAGATGGCCTCCGACGTCGTCAGGACGATCGGTCCCGACATCGGTGGGCATGGCGTTCCTCCGGCTCTTGACGCCCTGGGGACGCGCCAGGGCTGAGGCTGCCCTGTCGGCGCCGGATCGGCAACGCAGGTGTCGGCAGGGCGACACCTGCTGATCAGTCGCGGGGCGGCAGTCCGAGGCGGGCGGCGCCGCCGTCAACGGCCGTGAGCACCCAGGGACCGTCGGGGGTGATCGCCACCGTGTGCTCCCAGTGGGCTGCTTGCTGACCGTCCGCCGTCACGACCGTCCAGCCGTCGTCGAGCTCCCGGACCTCAGCGGCACCCAGGGTCGCCATGGGCTCCACGGCAAGCACGATGCCCACCACCAGCTCCATGCCCTTGCCGGGGCCCTGCGGGGCGAGGTTGGGGACGTGGGGCGGCTCGTGCATCGAGGTGCCGATGCCGTGACCGGTGTAGTCGTCGAGCAGGCCGTAGCCGTGCGGGCGGACCATCCGCTCGACGGCGGCACCGATGTCCGACAGGCGCCCGCCCACCTGCATGACAGCCAGCGCAGCCCACAGGCTCTGCTCGGTGACGCGGTTGAGCTCGAGCACCTCGGGCGCGCACTCCCCCACCGGAACCGTGACCGCAGCATCGCCGTGCCACCCGTCCACGATGGCCCCGAAGTCGACCGAGCAGAGCTCACCCTCGCGCAGCGCCCGGTCGCCGGGGATGCCGTGGACGACCTGCTCACCGACCGAAGCGCAGATGACGGCCGGGAAGCCGTGGTAGCCCAGGAAGCTGGAGGTCGCACCGTGCTCGAGCAGCACCTCGCGACCGATGGCGTCGAGCTCGAGCGTCGTCACCCCTGGCGCCACCGCGCTGGTGATGCGCGCCAGAGCCTCCGCGACGACCAGCCCCGCCCGCCGCATGAGCAGCACCTGCTCTGCGGTCTTGACGGTCACGCCTCGGGGTCGCCGCGACCCGCGGGCCACGCGCTAGCGCCCCTCGCGGCGGAACGGGCGCAGCGCGTCGATCGCGCGGGTCGTCACGTCGTCGACCGGGCCGGTGGCGTCGAGCCCGACCAGCACCCCGCGACTGGCGTAGTACGACACCAGCGGAGCGGTCTGCTCGTCGTAGACCTCGAGCCGGTTCTGGACAGTCTCCGGCTTGTCGTCCTCGCGCTGGAAGAGCTCACCGTTGTCGAGGTCGCAGACGCCCTCGGTCTGCGGGGGGTCGAACTCGACGTGCCAGATGTGGTTGCAGGCCCGGCAGGTCCGCCGCCCCGACAGCCGTCGGATGACCTCGTCGTTGTCCACGACCAGCTCGAGCACGACGTCGAGCTTGGTCCCGGCCGCGCGCAGCATCTCGTCGAGGACCTCGGCCTGCGGGACGGTCCGCGGGAACCCGTCGAGCAGGAAGCCGACGGCGGCGTCCTTCTGCGCAAGCCGTTCGCGGACCATCTCGATGGTGACCTGGTCCGGGACCAGGTCGCCCTTGTCCATGAACTTCCTGGCCTCGAGCCCCAGCGGGGTGCCCTCGCTGACGTTGGCGCGGAAGATGTCACCGGTGGAGATCTTGGGCACGGCGACGTGCTCGGCGATGAACTGCGCCTGAGTCCCCTTGCCCGCGCCAGGTGGACCCACCAGGACGAGGCGCACTACCGCAGGAAGCCTTCGTAGTTGCGCAGCATGAGCTGGCTCTCGACCTGCTTGACGGTCTCCAGCCCGACGCCGACGACGATGAGCACAGCGGTCCCGCCGAACGGGAA
>JBKKBU010000030.1:0-5545 GCA_046713755.1 Mycobacteriales bacterium | reverse complement strand
CGCCCCTCCCCCAGCACCTTGCCGTCCGGCGCCACCACCCGGAACAACGTCCGCAGGTGCCCGGGCACCCGGCTCCAGTCCCAGTCCTCGCGGCGTACCAGGAGCCCACGGGCGTGGCGCAGCTCGCGCTCGAGGGCCGGCAGCAGCTCCTCCTGCCGCGGGTCCCTGCGGGTCAGCAGCTCGCGGGCCGCATCTGGTGCCGGGCCGACCTTGACCCGCAGGGGCTTGGGCAGCGACTTCAGCAACGCCGCGACGAGCTCCTGGCGGAGCCCCGGCACCTGCCACTGGAAGTCCTCGGCCACCAACCGGTTCAGCACCTCGACGGGCACTTCGACGGCAACGCCGTCATCAGCCGAGCCCGGGTCGAAGGCGTAGTCGAGGTCGAGGGTGAGGTCACCCGACTGCCAGGCCGAGGGGTAGTCCCCCGGCGTGACCCCCATCGCCGCCGCCGACAGCAGATCGTCCAGTGTCATGGTGAGCAGCTCCGGCTGCTCTCGACGTACGCCCTTCCACCACGCGTCGAAGTGCCCGCCGGAGACGACGTCGGCGGGGAGGCGGGCGTCGTAGAAGTCGTAGACCGCCTGGTCGCCAACGACGAGGTCACGCCGCCTGGCCCGCTCCTCGAGGGCCTCGACATCGGACAGCAGAGACTGGTTGGCAGCGAAGAACTGGTGATGACTGTCCCAGTCACCCTCGACCAGCGCGTGCCGGACGAACAGGTCCCGGGCCATCGCCGGATCGATCCGCGCGTAGTCCACCCGCCGCTGGGTGACCAGCGGGATGCCGTACAACGTGACCCGCTCGTACGCCGAGACGCCGGCCCGCTTGCGGGACCAGTGCGGCTCGGAGTAGACCCGCACGACCAGGTGCCCGGCCAGCTGCTCGACCCACTCCGGCTGGACGCTCGCCAGCATCCGGCCCCACAGCCGGTTGGTCTCGACCAGCTCGGCCGCCATCACCCACCTCGGCGGCTTCTTGAACAACGACGAGTCCCGTACGACGGAGAAGCGCGCGCCCCGGGCCCCGAGGTAGTCCCTGCGCTCTCCCTCCCGCAACCCGACGTGGGACAGCAGGCCAGCGAGCAGCGCCTGGTGGATGCGGTCCGGGTCGGCGGCCGAGGTATCGAGCGCCATCCCCTGCGAGCGGCAGACCGAGCGGAGCTGGGTGTGCAGGTCTTGCCACTCGCGGATGCGCTGGTGGTGCAGGAACTCCGAGCGGCAGCGCCGGCGGAAGGCCCCCGAGCTGAGCTCTTGCCGCGTCTCCCGCACGTAGTCCCAGAGCCGCAGCAGGGCCAGGAAGTCGGAGGTCTCATCGGCGAACCGCCGGTGGAGGTCGTCGGCTGCCTGCTTGGCGTCAGTCGGCCGCTCGCGGGGATCCTGGATCGACATCGCGCTGACGAGGACGAGCACTTCGGGCAGGCAGCCGAGTCGGTCGCCTTCAACCACCATCCGAGCCAGCCGCGGGTCGACGGGGAGCCTCGCGAGGGTCCGTCCCATGGGGGTCAGAGCTTTTGTCGCGTCTCGGGCCACTGGGTCGAGCGCGCCGAGCTCATGGAGCAAGTCTCGACCGTCCTTGATGGCGCGCCGGTCCGGAGCTTCGACGAAGGGGAAGGACTCGACGTCACCGAGCCCGAGCGAGGTCATCTGCAGGATGACGCTGGCGAGCGAGGTCCGCAGCACCTCCGGCTCGGTGAACTCCGGTCGCGAGTCGAAGTCGGCTTCGTCGTAGAGGCGCACCGCGATGCCTGGCGCGACCCGACCGCAACGACCCGCCCGTTGGTCCGCAGAGGCCCGGCTGATCCGCTCGATCGGCAGCCGCTGGACCTTGAGCCGTTGGCTGTAGCGCGAGATGCGGGCGGTGCCCGGATCAACGACGTAGCGGATGCCGGGCACTGTCAATGAGGTCTCGGCGACGTTGGTGGCGAGCACGATGCGGCGCTGCTGGTGCTGCTCGAAGACGCGGTGCTGCTCGGCAGCCGACAGCCGGGCATAGAGCGGGAGCACCTCGACGTGCGCCGGCACGGTCCCGCGCAGCACCTCGGCGGTGTCCCGGATCTCGCGCTCGCCGGACAGGAAGACCAGCACGTCGCCGGGGCCTTCGGCGCAGAGCTCGTCGACGGCAGCGGCGATCGCCTGCTGCTGGTCGTGATCGTCGGCCGCCGGCCGGTAGCGCACCTCGACCGGGTAGGTCCGGCCGGTGACCTCCACCACCGGTGCGCCCCCGAAGTGGGCGCTGAACCGCGCGGTCTCGATCGTCGCGGAGGTGATGACGAGCTTGAGGTCGGGCCGTCTCGGCAGCAGCTGAGTGAGGTAGCCCAGCAGGAAGTCGATGTTGAGCGACCGCTCGTGGGCCTCGTCGACGATGAGGGTGTCGTAGCGCCGCAGCATCCGATCCGACTGCATCTCGGCGAGCAGGATGCCGTCGGTCATGACCTTCACCAGGGTGTCGTCGCTGGAGCGGTCGGTGAAGCGGACCTTGTAGCCGACGGTCTCCCCGAGGGTCGTGCCGAGCTCCTCAGCGATCCGCTCCGCGACCGACCGCGCCGCGATCCGACGCGGCTGGGTGTGGCCGATGGTGCCGTGCAGCCCGCGGCCGAGCTCGAGGCAGATCTTGGGCAGCTGGGTGGTCTTGCCGGAGCCGGTCTCTCCCGCGACGACGACGACCTGGTGGTCACGGATCGCCGCGGCGATCTCGTCCTTCGCCTGCGACACCGGGAGGTTGCCGGGGTAGCTGATCGCGGGCACGAGCGACCGGCGGCGGGCCACCCGGGGGTCCTCGTTCATCTCGCCGCAGCGTAGTTGTCCCTCCTGAGCCGCCGCGTCCACAGATCTTTGAGGCGGCGGCACGAGGCCGGTTCCGGTGCCAGGGTCGCCGGCATGACCGATGACCTGACCGACCGCGAGCGGCACTGCCTCACCATCTTCGCGGAGCAACCGATGGAGGAGGGCGACGTCGCGATCCTGTGCGACGAGGGCCGCATCCTCGAGATCGCCGGACTCGCTGACCACTGGGACCAGCTGCTGCGCGACAACATGGCCTTGACCCTGACCGAAATCGGCGTCAGGCGGGCCGTGATCGCGGTGGCCCGGCCGGCGCGGAACCTGCGCCCCAGCGACCACGTGCTGTGGGCCGAGCTCCGTGAGGAGCTGCTAGGCAAGGTCCAGGTCGTGCCGCTCGTCGCGATCCCGGCTGCCTAGTCGGACTTCGGCAGCAGCCGGTCGCTGATGGTGCGGCGCTGGATCTCACTGGTGCCCTCGAAGATCGTGGTGAGCCGGGCGTCTCGCCAGTAGCGCTCGACCCGGCGCTCGGTGGTGTAGCCGTTGCCACCGTGCAGCTGCATCGCCTGGCCGGTGAC
This sequence comes from Mycobacteriales bacterium, assembly GCA_046713755.1. Classification (GTDB taxonomy): domain Bacteria; phylum Actinomycetota; class Actinomycetes; order Mycobacteriales; family SCTD01; genus JAUYQP01. Next base: position 2,190 of record JBKKBU010000030.1, on the reverse strand, counting down.
CCGCACGGCCATCTCGGTCGCCTGCAGCTTCACCATCGCGGCCTCCGACTCGCACGGCACGCCCTCGTCCAGCAGGTGCGCCACCTGCAACCAGAAGGACCTCGCCTGCGCTACGTCGGCCGCCATGTCAGCGAGGGCGAAGCGCAGGGCCTGGAACTCCGCGATCGGGCGCCCGAACTGCTCGCGCTCAAGCAGGTACGCCGTGGTGTCCTCGACCGCACCGCGGGCCACCCCGACCGCGCGCGCCGCGGTGTGGACCCGCGCGATGTTGAGCGAGCGCTGGACAGCCGCGAAGTCACCCTCATCGCCAGTGGATCCCGCGTCCGCGTACAGACCGGTCAGCCGGTCGCCGTCCGGGACTCGTACCTCATCGAGCTCGAGGTCCCAGGTCAGGAAGCCGTGGTAGCCGATCTTGTCGATCGCCGCCCCGGTCATGCCGGCGGGGAACGCCCCCCGCTCCTTCACGACGAGGAAGGGCTCCAGGCCGGCGGAGCGGGGCTCGCCCGGCTCCGGATCGCGGACGCGGGCGAGGACCTCGACGAAGTCGGCCGCCAGCGCGTTGCCCGCCCAGCGCTTGTGGCCGGTGAGGACCCAGCTGTCCCCGTCCCGCACGGCCCGGGTCTGGACGCCGGCGAGGTCGGAGCCCGCATCGGGCTCGGAGAGCGCGATCGCCCCGATCCACTCCCCCGCGGCCGAGCGCTTGAGCAGCTCGGCGCGGCGGTCGACGTCCCGCACCTGGGTGCCCAACCCCTGGCCGCGGGCCAGGATCGAGCCGACCGACAGCCAGGCCCGGGAGAGCTCCTCGGATACCAGGCAGTACTCAAGGACACCGAGCCCCATCCCGCCGTACGCCTGGGGCACGGTGATCCCGAACCAGCCGCGCGTGGCCATGTCGCCAACCACCTCACGCGGCATCTCGCCCTTGACGGGGTCGAGCTGGTCGGCCACCGGCAGCACGACCTCGTGCGCGAAGGCGCGGGCGGCGGCCATGAGAGCCGCCCGCTGGTCGGTGTGCCACGGCGGGTGCAGGTCCATGTCACTCGGTGTGCCCCGAGGTGACACCGATCTCACCTGCGAGTCCGGCGTGACGGGTTGGTGCGGTATGTCACAGTTCGCACCGCCGTCACCGCCGTCACCGCCGTCACCGCCGTCGCCCGGAGGATCCCTTGCGCATCACCCTCAGCCTGCTCGCCGTCACCGCCCTGCTCGGGGCCGGATTCGCCGCCGCGCCATCGGCGATCGCCGACGGGCCTGGTGTCGGGACCGCCACCGTGGTCAGCGTCGGTGATTCCTACATCTCCGGCGAGGCCGGCCGCTGGGCCGGCAACACCAACACCGGCGAGCAGTACCACGACGCACTCGGCAACGACGCCTACTGGGACAACGCGACGCGGACCGCCGAGGCCATGGACCGCTGCCACCGCAGCGAGAGCGCCGAGGTCGTCATCGCGGTCGGCACCATCGCCAAGAACCTCGCCTGCAGTGGCGCGAGGACAGCGACCTTCACCGACGGCGACGGGCGCTTCAAGCCGGGTCTGGACTTCTACAACGGCGGTGGGGCCACCGTCGGCCAGGCCCTCGCGCTGCAGCAGTACGCCGCGACGCGCAACGTCCGCATGGTCGCAGTCTCCATCGGCGGCAACGACTTCAACTTCGGGTCGATCGTGCAGACGTGCGTGAGCAACTGGGCGACGTCGCCGACCTGGGCCAAGAACTACTGCCACGACGACAGCTCAGTGAGCTCGAACTTCACCAGCAGCAACGTCACCGCTCGAACCACCGACATCAAGAACGCGCTGCTGAACGTCCGCCAGGCCATGCGCAACGCCGGCTACGTCGACACCCAGTGGACGCTCGCCGTCCAGACGTATGAGTCCCCGCTGCCGAACGGCACCGGGATCCGCTACTCCGAGAGCGGATTCACGCGCCAGGACACCGGCGGCTGCGGCTTCTGGAACGCCGATGCCAACTGGGCCAACGCCACGGCGCTGCCGACCATCAACAGCGCGGTGAAGAACGCCGTCACCCAGGCCGGCATCGCGGGCGCGAAGGTGATCGACGTGTCGACCGCCTTCAACGGCCGGCGGCTGTGCGAGAACACCGTCGGGCTGCTCGAGGAGAAGGGCCTGTCCACCTGGACGCAAGCCGGCGCGAGCGACGTCACCGAGTGGGTCAACCAGATCCGGACGG
>JBKKBU010000029.1:0-5891 GCA_046713755.1 Mycobacteriales bacterium | reverse complement strand
TGAAGATCGCCGCGTCGCCCGAGTTCAAGGAGCGCCAGGAGCGCACCATCGCCGGGGCGCAGGCCGTCGCCGACGAGCTGATGCAGGTGGGTGAGGGCGTCACGGTGCTCACCGGCGGCACCGATGTGCACCTCGTGCTCGTCGACCTCCGGGACAGCGACCTCGACGGCCAGCAGGCCGAGGACCGGCTCCACGAGGTAGGGATCACCGTCAACCGCAACGCGGTGCCCTTCGACCCGCGGCCGCCGATGGTGACCTCCGGGCTGCGGATCGGCACGCCGGCCCTGGCCAGCCGGGGCCTGTCGACGGAGACGCTCCGTGAGGTCGGGCGGCTCATCGGCCGCGCGCTGACTCCCGCGTTCGACACGGAGAAGGCCGATCTGGCCAAGCAGGTCCGGGCGATCGCCGACGCCCACCCGCTCTACGCGCAACTCGCCTAAGTAGTCCTCCTCATGCGCCAGCGGCCCCCGAGGGTCGACAGTTCTGCCATGGATGACACCCAGACCAGGGCACGCAGCCGCGCGGTCAGCGGCTTCACGCTCTACGACGTCGCGAACTCTGCGTTCGTGACCACGGTGGTGACGGCCGTCGGTGGGCCGTTCATCACGGCCATCGCGAAGGCGGCGGACGACGAGCGCGGTCGGGTGGCCATCCTCGGCCTGCACCCCCGAGCCGACGCGCTCTACGCCTACGCGACCTCGCTGTCGGTGCTGCTGCAGGTCGTCGCGCTGCCGATCCTCGGGGCGCTCGCGGACCGCTCCGACGCCAAGCGGCGGCTGCTCGTCCTCGGCACGACCATCGGAGCTGCGGCGACGCTGCTGCTGGCCGCCGTGCCGATGGGCCAGCCGCTGCTGGCGGTGCTCGCCTTCGCGGTCGCCAACGTCAGCTTCGGCACGGCGATCCTGGCCTACAACGCCTACCTGGCCGAGGTCGCCGAGCCCCCTGACCGTGACCGGGTCTCCGCCCGGGGTTACGCCTTCGGCTATGCCGGTGGTGCTTTTGTGCTGGCTCTTACGCTGGGCTTACTGGCGCTCTCCGGCCCGCTCGGCATCAGCAAGGGCGTTGCCGTGCGGCTGGCCATCGCCGGGGCCGGCCTGTGGTGGGTCGCTGTCGGGATCGTCGCCATCCGCCGGCTCGACGCGGTCCGCGACCTTCCGACCTACGTCGACCAGGGGCCGTCAGCACCGCTGGCCACGCAGATCCGGGACTCCTTCACCGAGCTCAAGGGCTCGCTTGCCGCCCTCCGGAAGCTTCCTGGCACGGCGCGCTACCTCGGGTCTTTCCTGCTCTTCAACGACGCGATCCAGGCTGTCGTCGCGCTGTCAGCGGTGGTGCTCACCCAGGAGCTGTTCGTCGCCGAGGGCAAGGAGGCAGAGGACGCGACCGGTTTTCTGCTGTCGCTCATCCTGCTCATCCAGGTCGTCGCCGTCGCCGGCGCGCTGATCAGCGCGAAGCTGGCTGACCGGGTCGGCGCGAAGCAGGTGCTGCTCGGGTCGCTGGTCATCTGGACCGGCGTCGTGATCTATGCCGTTGCCGCACTGGACAGCACCGCGGCGGCGTACGGGATGGGGGTGGTCATCGCTCTCGTGCTCGGCGGATCCCAATCGCTGGCCCGCTCGCTGTTCTCCTCGATGGTCCCGACCGGCCGGCAGGCGAGCTTCTTCGGCTTCTACGAGCTGGCCGAGCGCGGCACTGCGTGGGTCGGGACCCTCATCTTCGCGGTGGTCCTCGACGTCACCGGGTCGTACCGGACGGCCCTGCTGTCGCTGCTGGTGCTGTTCGTCTCCGGCGGGCTGCTGCTGGCAAGCACCGACACCGACGCCGCGATCGAGGCAGCCCAGGCCGAGCAGCTGGCCGCATGACCGTCGCGGGAACGACCGAAACGCCCACGGACAAGACGTACCGGATCCTGTTGCGGGTCGTCCGCTTCCTGCTCCACCTGTGCACCCGCCGCACCCAGGCGGGGGAGCTGCACCTGCCGCCCACGGGGCCGGTGATCGTTGTCGGCAATCACGTCTCGGTGGCCGATGCCTTCATCCTGGTGACGACGATCGCCCGCTGCGGACGTCGGATCCGGATGCTCGGGACCGGCGGGCTGTTCGGCGCGCCGGTGGTCGGCTGGATCCTGCGCCACGCGGGCTACATCCCGGTGCACCGCCGGTCGGAGGACCCCGCGGCCGCGCTCGCCCCGGCCCGGGAGGCCCTCGACCGCGGCGACGTGATCGGGCTCTACCCGGAGGGTGGGATCTCCAAGGACCCCGACCACTGGCCGGTCCGTGGCAAGACCGGCGTGGTGCGGCTCGCGCTCGACACCGGAGCCCCGGTGGTGCCGCTCGCTCAGTGGGGGACCCACGAGTTCGTGGGGGCCGAGGGCACCCGCTGGAAGGCCCTGCTCTCGCCGCTGCGCCGCCCGCGGATTCTGGTGAAGCTGGGTGAGCCGATCGACCTTCGGGTGCTTCTTGGGGTGTCGGCCGCGGCCGATGCGACGCCCGACCAGCTGCGCGCCGGTGCGGACGCCGTCATGGCGGTGCTGGTCGAGATGGTGGCCGAGCTGCGCGGCGAGACCCCGCCACCGCGAGCCGGCCGGGAGCCCAACCCGACCGCTCAGCCCACCGCCGCCTGAGCGCGCCGATCGCACCCGGCGGTGATCATCGGGCCGGCGGGGATCCGTGGGAGACTGTGGCTCTGAGCGCGCCGGGTCAGCTTCTGCTCCCGCGCCGCTGTCGCTAGCGAGCAACAGGAGTGGTCATGGCCAAGGACAAGGGTGGCCGCGAGGCGAAGACGCCGAAGGCGGACCACAACAAGAAGACCAAGGGTCAAACTCCGGCCCCGGGCGCTGGCTCGGTCGACGCCATCAACCACAAGGGTGCCCGGCCGGGCAAGTAGGCGTTCAGTAGCGGGCGCCGACCGGCGCTGGCAGCGCGTCGAGCTCGGCCAGGTCGGCGGCGCTGAGCCGGAGGTCGGCGGCGGCGCAGTTCTGCTGCAGGTAGTTGAGCTTCTTGGTGCCGGGGATCGGCACGACCTGCGCCCCCTGCGCCAGGGTCCACGCGAGGGCGACCTGTGCAGCGGTCGCTGCGTGCCGGTCAGCGACACCGGAGACGGCGTCGACGATCCGCTGGTTGGCCGTCATGGCCTCGGCGGTGAAGCGCGGGTTGCGGGACCGGAAGTCCTTGTCGTCGAACCCGGCGCGGAGGGTCCCGGTGAGAAAGCCCCGGCCCAGTGGGCTGAACGGCAGGAAGCCCACCCCATGCTCGACGCACCAGGGCAACACCTCCGCGAGCGCGTCCCGGGTCCACAGCGACAGCTCCGACTGCACGGTGGCCACGGGGTGGATCGCCTGAGCTGCCTCGAGCTGGGCGACGCTGACCTCGCTCATGCCGATCCATCGCGCCTTGCCCGCTGCGACCACCTCGGCCATCGCACCCCAGGTGTCCTCGAGGGGCACGGAAGGATCGACCCGGTGCAGCTGGTAGAGGTCGATGTGATCGAGCCCCAACCGGAGCAGTGAGGCGTCGATGCCCGCCCGCACGTGCTCCGGCCGACCGTCAGGCCGGATGGTCCCGTCGGGATTGACCAGCCCGACCTTGGTGGCCAGCACGGCCTCGTCCCGTCGCCCCGCGAGGGCGCGGCCGACCAGCTGTTCGTTGGTGAAGGGCCCGTAGACGTCGGCGGTGTCGATCAGGGTCGCCCCGAGGTCCAGGGCCCGGCGGATGACGGCGATCGACGTGTCGTCGTCCCGCTCTGCCGCGCCGTAGGCCCAGGACATGCCCATGCAACCCAGCCCGATGGCACCGACGTGCGGTCCGCTGGAACCCAGGCGTCGGGTCGGCATGGTCAGGCTCATGGTCATGGTCCTCATCCCACCACCCGGGCGACCGGGTCGCAGTGCGGGGATGCGTCGCCTCCGGAGGGCCCGCTCGGCCGACGATCACGCTGTCCCAACCCCCGAACGGGTGAAGGCAGTCACCCGTGCGGGCGTCGAGACACCAGCATGCGTCGCGCCACCTTGTCCCTCGTCGTGCTCGCCGCCTTGTCGGTCGCCCTGCCGCAGGCAGCAGCGCTGATCGACCCGGGCACGGGTACGGCGTACGAGACCACGGCGGTGACGGTGCCGATGACCTTCCCGGTCGCGGGCCGGGTGTCGATGTCCGACACCTATCTCGTCTGCCGATCGGGCTGCGCCCGCAAGCACATGGGACAGGACCTGATGGGCGCCAAGATGACGCCGCTGGTGGCGGCCTTCGACGGCTACGTCTCGACCTTCCAGCGCGACGGCGGGAGCGGCAACTACCTCGGCATCACTGCCGACCGGGGCCCGGCCACCGGCTGGACCATGCTGTACCTCCACGTCAACAACGACACCCCCGGCACCGACGACGGTCGCGGTAGCGCGCAGTGGGCGTTCCCCGGGGGCATCGAGCGCGGGGCCCGCGTCATCGCCGGTCAGCTGGTCGCCTGGATGGGCGACAGCGGCAATGCCGAGTCCACCGGCTCCCATCTGCACATGGAGCTGCGCAAGGGCAGCGGCTGGGGCGGCGTCGTCTACAACGCCTACCCGTCCCTGCTCAAGGCTCGCCGGTTGACCGCACCGACGGCGAGCGGTCCGCACCCGGACGGCTCGCTCATGAAGCACCCGAGCGGTGCGCTGTTCGTCCTCGAGCAGAGTCGCAAGCGCCCGATCAGCCCCACCGTGCTCGCGGCCAATGGGCTCGCCCTCGCCGCCGCGCTGCCGATGACGGCCGCGGAGTCGCTCGGCTACGCCACCCTGCCGCCGTCGTCACCGCGGGACGGCGTTGTCGTGCGTGATCCCGCCGGCACGACCTGGCTGGTTCACGGTGGGCAGCGGTCGAAGGCCGGTACGACGGAGCTGCAGGCGCTCCATCTGGACGCGCCCCGGGTGTTCCCGGTCAGCGCCGCCGACCTCGCCCGGCTGCCCGAGGCAGCGCTGCCCGCGAGCCCGATCTACCCGGGGGCCCTGGTCCGCGTGGACGGCGACCCGGCCGTGTACGCCATCGGTGCCGACGGTGCCCGGCACGCCGTGTCGGGCCAGGCGCTGGCCAGTCACGGCCTCTCGGGTCGAGATGTCGCCCTGCTGCCCGTGACGTCACCGATCGAGCCGCCGGTCGAGGCGCCCGTCGAGGGTGAGGTGCCGCCGGTCGTCGGCGGTGGCTCCGTGCTCGACGAGATCGGCGTCGGCGAACCGCTCGGCCTGCGGGACGGCACGATCGTGCAGACGCCCTCCCGGCGGGTGGCAGTCATCTCCGGCGGCTACGCGCGCCGCCTGCTCGACAGCCGCATGGTCGCGAGCTACGGCTACACCGGCAAGCCCCGGCTGCTCGTGAGCGACGACCTGCTGGCGGTGTACCCGACCCGCGCCCTGACGGCGTGATCACCCGAATGGAGTAACGACGACCGGTCAGAGTTGGGATGAACGGCCTGCTTAAGGGCGCATCGGATAGTCCGAAGTGACTAGGGACCGCATCACCCAGTCTCCCAGATCGGACCTCCCATGCGCGCCCAGCGTCTCATCGTCCCCGTGATCGCCGGGGTCGCCGTCTTCGGCACGGTCTCGGCCTTCGCCGCGTCGCTCAACCTGACCAGCGACAGCCTGGGCTCCGGCCAGGCGCCGGTCACCTCCTGCGCACCGGGCACCGGCGTCGCGGCGGTCGACGTCTCCTACACGACTGCCTTCGTGGCGGGCGCCTACCAGGTCACTGATGTCACCTTCGCCGCGCCGAGCTGTGCCGGCCTGCCCTTCAAGGCCACCCTGCTGAGCGGCACGACGGTCCTCGCCACCGCCAGCGGCACCATCGACGCCGCGGCGCATGCCGTGACAGCCGCCTCCGCCACGCCGGTCCTCGCGTCCGCCGTGGATGGGCTTGCCGTCGTCA
>JBKKBU010000028.1:0-19892 GCA_046713755.1 Mycobacteriales bacterium | reverse complement strand
TTCGGCCTGAAGTGGAACATGGGCTGGATGCACGACTCGCTGGCCTACGTGGAGCACGAGCCGATCTACCGCGGCTACCACCACCACCAGATGACGTTCTCGATGGTCTACGCGTACTCCGAGAACTACCTGTTGCCGATCAGCCACGACGAGGTCGTGCACGGCAAGGGCTCGCTGCTGCGCAAGATGCCGGGCGACCGCTGGCAGCAGCTGGCCAACGTCCGCAACTACCTCGCCTTCATGTGGGCCCACCCCGGCAAGCAGCTGCTGTTCATGGGATCTGAGTTCGCCCAGGAGTCGGAGTGGAGCGAGGAACGGTCACTGGACTGGTGGCTGCTCGACCTGCCCGACCACCGCGGCGTGGCGCTGCTCGTGAAGGACCTCAACGCGGTCTACCGCTCGACGCCTGCCCTGTGGTCGCAGGACACCGAGGCGGCCGGTTTCTCGTGGATCGACGCCAACGACGCGACCGGCAACGTCTTGTCGTTCCTGCGCTTTGGCAGCGACGGGTCGGCCCTGGCCTGCATCAGCAACTTCGCCGGCCTCCCCCACGAGGGGTATCGCGTCGGACTTCCGTGGGCCGGGTCGTGGGCGGAGGTCCTCAACACCGATGCCGAGACCTACGCCGGCAGTGGAGTCGGCAACCTCGGAACTGTCCAGGCAGAGAGCCACTCCTGGCACGGGCAGCCGGCCTCCGGAACGCTCCGGGTCCCTCCCCTGGGCACCGTGTGGCTGACCAGCGCAGGTCCGCAGTCCTGACGGTGCCGCGAGCAGCTCAGAACAGGGCGCTGGCCAGCGCCCGCCTACCGGCGAGCACCATGGGGTCGTCGTCGTCGAGAGCCTCCAGCAGGCCGAGCAGGTGGGTGCGCGCGGCGTCCCGTTCGTCACCTGTCGCCCGCCGCACCACGGCAACCAGCCGATCGATGGCAGCCTGCACCTCCCCGGACAGCACCTCGACGTCAGCCGCCAGCGCCTGCGCAGCAACGTCGTCCGGCGCAGCAGCAGCAGCGGCCAGCGCCGTCGCTGGATCGGCGTCACCGGAGCGCTGGAGGAGGACCGCGAACGCGCGACCCGCGGTGGCTTCGCTGTCTCCCGGCTTGCGGGCCAGCAGCCGGTCGTAGGCGGTGACAGCCGCGGGGTAGTCGGCGGCCGAGAGGGCATCCTCGGCCGCGACCAGATCGGGGTCGGCCGGCTCGGGGGCGGTGGGGTCGGCAGCGACGCCGCCAGGCCCTGGGAGGCCCGCCTGCTTGGCCGCCGCCAGGACCTCGTCGAGGAAGAGCCGGACTTCTGCCTCGGGCATCGCCCCCTGGAAGCCCTGCACGAGCCGGCCACCGATGGCGAGCAGCACCGTGGGGATCGACTGGATCTGGAGCTGACCGGCGATGGCCTGGTTGGCGTCGACGTCGATCTTGGCGAGCACCCATGCGCCACCATCGGCCTCCGCAAGGCGCTCCAGGATCGGTGAGAGCTGCTTGCACGGACCGCACCAGGTGGCCCAGAAGTCGACGAGGACCGGCACCGTCATCGATCGGCGCAGGACCTCCTGCTCAAAGCTCGCCTCCGTCACGTCGATGACGTGGGCGCTCGGGGCTGAAGTGGTCGGCGCGGACCCGGCGGGAGCGGCCGACGGCGGGGGCTGGCGCAGCGCCGAGAGGTCGACTGCGCCGGCGATGGAGATGTCTGTTGGCCTGCGACTCATGCCCTGATCCAACCTCAGCCGGCTCGCGGCAGTCCCAGCGCCTGCCGGAACGCCAGAGGACCCCCCCCCCCGCGCGCGCCCCCGGCCGCGCCCCCCCGCGGGGGGGCGGCCCCTCCTCCCGGTGGCTAGATCGTGGCTAGCTCAGGGAGTGGCGACGCAGTCGGCCCCTGCCTGCTGCGTGCCGTTGATGTTGATGTCGTACTCGTAGCACAGCGAGCCGGCCGACGACGCGGAAGCGGACAGGAGCAGGGCGGCACCAGCGGCAACAGCAACAGCGAGAATGCGCTTCAAGGGGTTCTCCTTGTAGAGGGTGATCGGCCCTCGTCGGCCGATCTGCTCCTACAACGGGGGTCGCGGGCAACCCTCGCGCCCGCCCTGAAGATCGTTGTGCAGCAACAGTCCTGCCTCCGAGCGGAGCAGCCGCCGACCTGCTCAGATCGCAGGCGCGCCCACGCACGACCCGCTCAGGAGACTCGATGACCCTGCCCCCTAGACGTCGCCCCCGCGCCGCGTTCGCAGCCGCCGGTGCAGTCGGGCTCGTCGTGGCCGGTCTGATGGTGGTCGCTCTCGTCCCATCCGGCACAGGGCTCCAGGCCACCGACTCCCTCGCCGCGAGCCCGGACCCGGAGGTCACCGCCACGGCGACCCCCAACGCCGAGCCGACCGACGAGCCGACCGCCTCCCCCACCGCTGTCGCCGCAGCCACGGCCAGTCCGGACCCGGCCGCCAGCACAGCGGGCCGGCCCAGCGATGCCGAGCTCGTTGCCCTCACACCGGGCTGCACCACCGCGACGCCGTGCAGGGTCGTTGGTCGCGTCGACCTGGCCGTCGGAGCCGTGGCAGCCGTCGGGCCATCGGACCCACGTGCCGAGGGCAGGATCCGCTACGTACTCGTGCGCGGCGACCGGCTCATCGACACCCTGCCGAAGGGCACGGCCTGGGCCCTCGAGTACCCGAGTCAGCTCGCCGCCGATCCCGAGGCGCCCCGCAACGTCCTGGCGCTCGTGAGCGGTGGCGCCACAGCGTGGTGGGTGCATGCGTTCCGACCGACGACCACCTCGCTGGGCCTGCTGTCCGGCAGCATCGACGAGCCGGACTACTACGGCGACGGCGGCACCGGGCTGCTCGACGCGGGCGGCTTTGAGGTGGGTGCCCATCGCAAGGTCGATCCTCCGGAGGGGCGCGTCATCCGCTACGGCTGGAACGGTTCGCATTACGCGCGCGCCACGTGCGAGCACCAGTCTGCCGGTGACGGCAAGGACGAATACCCCTGCTGACCCGATCCGGGTGGCGGACGGGGCGGCGTCGCTAGCGGGCGTGGGCGGCAACCGGGTCGGGGGTGGCATGGACCGCGAAGTGGGCGCCCGGCGAGCCGACGGTGAGCATCACCGCGGTGAACCGCCACGACCACCCGATCCGGTCGCGCGCCTCGAGAACTAAGGCGACGAGGGCGAGGAAGAGCACGCCGTGGATCGGACCGAGCACGGGCACCAGGTCGGTCTCCGTCGTGCGCTTCAGGACGCTGCACACCAGCAGCACGGCGAAGGACACCGTCTCAAGTAGCGCGACCAACCGCAGGACCTTCACGTCGTACCTCCAGCAGTGGCCACGAGCAGATCGGCGGCGGCGTAGGGATCGAGCTCGCCCGCGACGACCCGCGCTGCCAGCGACAGCAGCAGCGGTCCGGTGCGCAGGTCGACGCGGAGCGAGGTCATCGCAATGGCCTCGACCTCGTCGGCCGCCCGCTTGGCACGCCGCTCGGCCAGCCGCCCGGACGAGGCCAGCCACGTGCCGTGCCGCTCGATCTCGTCGACGACCTCGTCGATCCCCTCTCCGCGCGAGGCGACCGTCTTGATGATCGGCACCCGCCAGCCGTCGTCCGTGCGGCGATCGCCGAGCGACAGCATGTAGCGCAGGTCGTGGACGACCGTGTCGGCGCCGTCGCGGTCGGCCTTGTTGACGACGAAGACGTCGGCCACCTCGAGGATCCCGGCCTTGGCCGCCTGGATGCCGTCGCCCATCCCTGGCGCGAGCAGCACCAGGGTGGTGTCTGCCAGTGAGGCGATCTCGACCTCGGCCTGCCCGACGCCGACGGTCTCGACCAGGACGACGTCGCAGCCGGCGGCGGCGAGCACACGCAATGCCTGCGGGGTGGACCAGGACAGCCCACCCAGGTGGCCGCGCGAGGCCATCGAACGGATAAAGACGCCGTCGTCCGTTGCGTGGTCCTGCATGCGCACCCGGTCCCCGAGCAGCGCCCCACCGGAGAACGGCGACGACGGATCGACGGCGAGCACGCCCACCCGCATCCCGCGACGCCGATAGGCGGCGACCAGCGCATTGGTCGAGGTGGACTTCCCCACCCCAGGCGAGCCGGTCAACCCGATGACGCGGGCATGGCCGGCCCGCGGCGCCAGCAGCGCCATCACCTCGCGCAACGCGGGCGAGGCGTCTTCGACGAGGCTGATCAGCCGGGCGACGGCCCTGGCCTCACCTGCCTCGGCGCGGGTGACGAGGTCGGCGACGTCGGGCGCCGCCCGGGTGGCGCGGCTCAGCTCAGCCCTGCGGCACGCGGACGATGAGGGCGTCGCCCTGACCGCCGCCGCCACACAGCGCCGCCGCACCGGTGCCGCCGCCACGGCGCTTGAGCTCATGGGCGAGATGCAGCACCACCCGAGCCCCCGAGGCGCCGATCGGGTGGCCGAGTGCAATCGCACCGCCGTTGACGTTGACCTTGTCCGCGTCGACGCCGAGCGCCCGGGTCGAGGCGATCCCGACAGCCGCGAAGGCCTCGTTGAGCTCGAACAGGTCGATGTCCTCGACCGCGATGCCGTCCTTGGCGACCGCCGCCCGGATCGCGTTGGCGGGCTGCTCCTGCAGGGAGTTGTCCGGCCCGGCCACGACGCCATGTGCACCGATCTCGGCCAGCCAGGTGAGGCCGAGCGATTCGGCCTTGGCCTTGCTCATCACGACGACCGCGGCGGCGCCGTCGGAGATCTGGGAGGCGTTGCCGGCCGTCAGGGTGCCGTCCTTGGTGAAGGCCGCCTTGAGCTTGCCGAGCGACTCCGCGGTGGTGCCCGGCCGCACCCCCTCGTCCTCCGACACGACAACGGGGTCGCCCTTCCGCTGGGGGATCTCCACGGCGACGATCTCGTCGGCGAAGCGGCCGTCCTTGATGGCGGCGGCGGCCAGCTCGTGGCTGCGCGCGGCGAACTCGTCCTGCTCCTCGCGGGTCTGCGGGGCGAAGTTCGCGGCGTGCCGCTCGGTGCCCTCGCCCATCGGCACCTTGTCGAAGGCGTCGAACAGCCCGTCGTGGAAGGTCGCGTCGAGGATCTCGGCGTTGCCGTAGCGGTAGCCGCCGCGCGCCTTCGGCAGCAGGTAGGGCGCGTTGGTCATCGACTCCATGCCGCCGGCGACCACGACCTCGAACTCCCCGGCCCGGATCAGCTGGTCGGCGAGCGCGATCGCGTCGAGGCCCGACAGACACACCTTGTTGATGGTCAGCGCCGGGACATCCATGGGGATGCCGCCCTTGACGGCAGCCTGGCGCGCGGTGATCTGCCCCTGACCGGCCTGCAGGACGTGACCCATGATCACGTAGTCGACCTGGTCACCCGTCACGCCCGAGCGCTCCAGAGCCGCCTTGATGGCGAAGCCGCCGAGGTCCATGGCCGTGAAGTCCTTGAAGACTCCGGACATCTTGCCGATCGGGGTGCGTGCTCCCGCGACGATGACGGACGGGCCAGGAGCCGGGGTGTCTGTTGAGCGGGCCACGAGGGGACCTCCTAAAGCCGGAATGCTGCCCTGCCACGATAGGTCCGAGCAGCGGACCGCCGAACACCGGGAGCATGTCGTGCGCATCACAGCCATCGACCACGTCGGCATCGCCGTCGCCGACCTCGACGCGGCGATCGCGCACTACGAGACGGCCTACGGCATGACCTGCGTGCACACCGAGACCAACACCGAGCAGGGCGTCCGCGAGGCGATGATGGCCGTGGGGGACTCCGGCTCCTACATTCAGCTGCTCTCCCCGCTGGACCCGGACACGACGATCGGTCGTTTCCTGGCCAAGAACGGCCCTGGGATCCAGCAGATGGCCTACCGGGTGGCAGACCTCGACGAGGCCAGCACGCACCTGCGCTCCCAGGGCATGCGGCTGCTCTACGACGAGCCGCGCACCGGCACCGCCGGATCGCGCGTCAACTTCATCCACCCCAAGAGCGCCGGCGGCGTGTTGGTGGAGCTCGTCGAGCCCGCCCCGGAGGGCCTCGCCCACTAACGGCCAGTGCAAACAGGCGTCCGCCGAGGGTCCGCCGCTCCCGGCGCACCGCCTTGTCCAGGTTCGTGACAGTTCGCGACGATGGGGTTCGCAGTTCGTCACAACTGCCGGCAGGAACCGTGGGCGCCAGCGCGAATGTAGGGATCAACACACACCTGCCCCCTGTCCCGCCCCCGTCACGGAGCGCCCCCTTGAAGCGTCGTCTCGCCCTGCTCGCCACGACTACCGCCCTGCTGGGCGGCCTCGTCCCCGGTGCGCTCCTGTCCGCCAACGCCGGTCCGTCGACCGCTGGCTACTCGACCGACAACGTGGTGCACACGCGCCACGTGCCGTTCGAGGTCGGCACCGCTACGGGCGCCCGGACCTTCAAGGTCAAGGGCAAGGAATACCTCATCGTCACGTCCTGGAAGTCGTTCTCCATCTACGACCTCGCGGACCCGCTCAACCCGGCGCTCGTCGGCACGCCGACGCCGTTCGGCTTCAAGTTCGAGAACGAGGACGTCGCCACCAACGGGCGGATCATGCTGTTCTCGGAGGAGCTGCCCTCCAACATCCTGCACGTCTGGGACATCCAGAACCTCGCGGCGCCGCGTGAGATCGCCTCGCTGGCGGGAGCCGGTGGCCACACCTCCAGCTGCCTGCTCGACTGCAAGTACTCCATGTCCAGCAGTGGCACCCTCGTCGACCTCCGTCGCCCGGACCAGCCCAAGATCATGGGCAAGTGGACGGCGACACTGGGCGACCAGGGCGCGAAGATCAGCGGCATCCACGATGTCAACGAGATCGCTCCCGGCATGGTCCTCACGGCCAGCCGTCCCGCGGTCCTGCTGGACTTCAAGAAGGACGTCATGAAGCCCAAGGTGCGGGCGGTCTACAAGGGCATCAGCACCAACGTCCAGCACTCGGTGCAGTGGCCGCGCGACGGCAAGGACCGCTTCGCCTTCATGAGCGAGGAGTCCAATGCCTCCGGCACCTGCCCGCAGGACGGCCCTAAGTTCATCGCCGTCGACACCAAGGGCTGGCAGAAGACCAAGGTCCTCAAGGACGCCGGCACCTACAGCCTCAAGAACGGCGTGTTCGTCGACGGTGGCCCGCCCGTCAACGGCCTGGGTTGCTCGACGCACTGGTTCCAGGCCCACCCGACCTTCAAGGACGGCGGCCTCATCGCGCTCGGCGCGTACGAGCACGGCACCCGCTTCCTGACCGTCTCGCCGAAGGGCGCGCTCAAGGAGGTCGGCTGGTTCGTGCCGTGGGGCGGCTCCACGTCGTCCGCGCTGTGGATCTCCCCGAAGATCGTCTACAACATCGACTACACCCGCGGCATCGACATCCTCACCTACAACGGGCCGCTGAAGTAGCCCGCCGGCTCGACAGCGCCCATCCCCCCAGAGGATCCTGAGGACATGCCCCTCCCCCGCCGATGGACCGTGACCGCCGCGCTCGCAGCGGTGGCGGTCCTCGGCGCGCCGGCAGCCCTGGCGCACGCACCCCGAGACCACCGTCCCGGCTCGCCGCTGATGGACCTCGAGGTGCTCGTCACCCCGGCTGTGACGGGTCGTACGACCCCTGGCGGCGCCGACGCCGTCGTGTCGGTCGACAGCTTCGGCAACCGCTTCGCACTGGCCCGCAAGGAAGACGCTGAGACGCTGGTCGGTGTCGACCAGCGGGCCCGTGCTGCGGCGCGCGCGGGCGCCTGGCAGTGGTGGTCGGTCGACGAGGGTGCTTCGTGGGAGAACCTCGAGACCCTGCCGCGTGGCGCCGAGGTCGCCCTGCCGCAGGGGCTGGGTCGCGACGTCGCCTCCACCGGCACCCGCACCTATCTCGCCGAGGTCGGCCCCGCCGGCGCGGTCGTGACCGCCGTGACCGCGACCAAGCGGGCCCGCGTCACGGCAGCCACCCCCGTCGTGGTGCCCTTCACCACTGTGCCCGGTCGCACGGCGCTCGCCGCCGGACCGTCCTCGGTCGTGCTCGTCGTCCCGGCTGCCACCGGCGGCTCGCAGGTCCTCGGATCCCGCGACGGCTCAGCCTGGTCCACCACACCCACCCCCGTGACAGGCACGGACTGCGACGTGGCCGTAGACCGCCGCTCGGCCTCGAAGACCGTGACCGTGGCCTGCCTGCAGGCCGGGAAGGTGCTGTTGCACACCAGCAACAATGGTGGCGCGACCTTCGCGACTCGCACCCTCGGCTCGGCCGACACGCGTGGCGGCGACGGCGGCACGCCGAGCGTCGACATGGCCACCGACGGCACCCCCTTCGTCTCCTCGGGGCTGCAGCTGTGGCGGGTCAGTCCCCGGGCCGTCACCACCCAGGACGCCCGCAGTGAGGGTGGTGCCAACCGGGCGACCGCGATGGCGATCTCGCACAAGGGCCGGGTCGGGATGGCGTCCTACCGCAAGGGTCCTGACGGGACCTGGACGATCCTGGTCACGGTCTTCACCCCCGGGAAGTCGCCGGTCTGGTCCAACTTCGCCAACCACGACCCGGTGAGCCCGCCCGGTGCCGCAGCCCCGCCCAGCCCCTCGATCGCGGTTGACTTCGACGCGCAGGGCCGGATCCAGGTGCTGTGGACCTCGACCCTGCTGCACCAGAAGGACCTCGACCGTCCGCTGCTGCGCAACGTCTGGTCGATCCGGTCGACCACGAGCTGAGCGTCATCATGGCCTCAGTCACCAGCCCCGCCCGCCGGTCTCCCCGCAGCCTGCGCCGCGCGCTCCTGCTCGGGACCGCGCTGCTCGTGGCTGCTCCCCCGCTGTCAATGGCTGCGTCGGGCCCGGACCCGGACCGGCTCCCGAAGCCGCCGCGGTGCTCCGACTCCTCGGCGGTCTCCCGGGTCGGCCCCTGGGCATCGGTGCGCGGACCGCAGTTCGTCGAGCGTCCGCTCGGCGGCGGGCAGAGCATCACGGCCTACGTCGTCTCGCCGCACGACCAGCGGCGGGTCTTCGCCACCAACGGCACCTCGATCGTCGGCTCCGCCGATGCCGGCTGCACCTGGTCGGAGCGCTACGTCCTGCCCGACGTCCCCACCGACGAGGACCCGCTCTCGGTGGCTGGCAGTCGCATCGTCCAGCTCGTCATCCCGGAGGACGAGCGCGGCAGGGACCGGGTGCTCGCCGTCGCCAACGAGATGACCGGAGACGGCCGACCGCACGTCCTGTTGAGCCCCGATGGCAGCGACGACAGCTTCGAGCGCAGGGACGACGGCCTGCCGCAGGTCGGCTTCGCCACCGATCTCGCGATCGCGCCGACCAACCCCGAGTTCCTCTGGCTGTCGGTCCGCTTCGCACCCAGCACCGGCACCGGCGGCAGCGGCCCGCTCCCCACCCTGCCACCGCTGCCGTCCGTCCCAGGTGTCCCCAGCCCCACCTCACCGGAAGACCCGAGTAACCCACGCGGCGCGCTCTACGCCAGCGCCGACGGCGCCTCCGGCTGGGAGGCCAGGCTCGATCCCGAGGACGCCGCAGTCACGACCACCGCCATCGACGACCTCGTCACCGACCCGCTCGCGGCCAATCAGCTGTGGGCCGTGTCCGGGGGCGTGCTGCGCCACTCCGGAGACGCCGGGCGAACCTTCCGCGCCGCCGTGCCGTCCCCCGACGAGCAGCGGGCCCGCAACTGGCGGGTCACCACCCTGGTCGTCTACGCCGCCACCGGCAAGCCCAGGACGATCACGGCTTTCACCGCCACCTCCGCACAGGGGGGAGGCCCCCGCCAGCTGACCTCTACCGACGGTGGGACGACCTTCGACGAGGTGAAGGCGCCAGGCCCCGTCGACAGTGCCGTCCTCGTCGGTCCCGAGCGCGACCTGCTGGCCGTCTCGACCGCGCCATCGGCCAACGTGCCGGCGCGGGTTCACGTCCGGCTCGATGGGGCCTTCACAGACCTCACCCCGACTGCGAGCCAGACCGGGTTCGCCCTCTCCACTGATCGCACGTCGAAGGCGACCCTCCACGCCCGCCTCCCCGGCTCCCTCCTGCACTACGTCGGCCCGCTGGTGACCCCACCCGCGGAGGTGCCACCAGCTATCGGCGGGGCCGTCGACGACGAGGATCTGCCGCCGCTCGGCGACGGCGTGTTCACCCCCGCGGCCGACGTGGTCGAGCTCGAGGTCGGGCAGACCGCCACCCTTCAGCACACCCTTCAGGTGCCTCGCCGTGGGACCCCGCTCGACCTGTTCTTCCTCATCGACACGAGCATCTCGATGCGCGACGACCTGCCCTCGCTCACCCGTGACGTGCTGCAGCTCGTCGAACGGCTGCGGGCGCAGGGCGTGGACCTGCGCGTCGGGCTAGGGGAGTTCAGCGGCCAGGAGGACAGCGTGGGCTACCGGCGGGTCGTCGGGGTCGGCCCGAGCCTCCCGGAGTTCGAGGCTGCGCTGTCGACGCTGAAGGGTGACGGCTTCGGCCTGGAGATGGCCCTCATCGGACTCGAGCAGGCACTCACGGGCGCCGGCGAGGGTCCCGAGGACCTGGTCCCGGCGCCCTGCAAGGCGAGCCCGACCGACCCGCAGCGCTTCGTCGTCAACGAGCGCCGCACCTCACCGCCCGTCACCCCCGGTCAGTCGGCCGACTTCGCCCCAGCCACCTCAAGGTCGTCATCACGGTCGCGGACACCGCGTTCTTGCGTCCGGCGGGCACCCGGCTCACCCCCGAGTGCCGCGTCGACACCGCTGGCGTGGCGCGCGACTACCTCGCGGCCGATGTCCACCAGGCCGGCATCGGCATCGATGACGTCGACAACCCGAGCACTGCCGAGGACCTGCTGACCGCAGCCCGGATCACCGACACGCTGCAGCCTCCCGGCAAGCCGTGCTCGCCGAGCCTGGTGACCGGGTCCGGTCCGCACCCCGCGGTGTGCCGCACCGCCGTGGGCCTCGAGCCGACCCTGCTGAGCCTGGTGGCCGCCCACACCGAGCCCGCCGCAGTGACCCTGCGCGAGACACCTGCCAGCCCGGCGGTGTCCCTGCCGACCCTGCCCACGGTCGACCTACGCCACCCGCGGCCCGTGCAGGTCCCCGTCACCTACTCCTGCGGCGATGAGCCCGGTGACAGCGCCGGCGTGCTGGAGGCGTCGGTCGCCGGCCTGACCAGCGGTGTGATCGCGCGGCTGCCGTGGCAGCTGCGCTGTGTGGCCGCACCGGCCATCGCCGGCATCCCACCGATCGCCGTGATCGGCCCACCGGTCATCGGCCTGCTGCCGCTACCAGGCGTCCCGCCACCGCCGCCGCCGCCGGGCCAGATCGTCCAGCCGCAGGTCCAGACCCAGCCGCAGCCCAACCCGCAGGTGCAGAGCGGCACCCAGGAGGAGCAGCAGCAGCAGGTCGACCTGGCGCTGGCGCTGCAGGCCGGGCGGCAGGACGACAGCCAGGTCGAGTACGCCATGAGCGCCCGCGAACCCGTCGTACCTCCCCCGCTCTACGTGCTGGTGCTCACGGCGCTGACGGCGGGTGCCGGAGGCCTGGCGATGCGGCAGCAGGCGCGCGACCGGCAGCGTGCCGCGACTGCTCGCTGAGCCGGCTCGCTGACCGGTCAGTTACCGCCTGGTTACCGCTTGAAAGGCCATCGGTAGTCTCGCCCCTGGAAGTGCCCCTGGGACGGAAGGCCATGCTGTGCAGGAGATCCTCGACGCGATCCAGTCCGGCGACACGGGTGCGGTGGCAGGCCTCGACGTGCCGAAGTCCTATCGGGGCATGGTCGTCCGCAAGGACGAGCAGGGCATGTTCGAGGGCGTCGCCTCCAAGGACAAGGACCCGCGGCAAAGCCTGCACCTCGACGAGGTCAGCACGCCCGAGCTCGGACCGGGCGAGGCCATCGTGGCCGTCATGGCGAGCTCGGTGAACTTCAACACCGTCTGGACGTCGATCTTCGAGCCGGTGTCGACGTTCGGCTTCCTGGAGCGCTACGGCCGGCTGAACGAGCTGACCAAGCGCCACGATCTTCCGTACCACGTGGTGGGATCCGACCTGTCGGGTGTCGTACTCGCCGTCGGCCCTGGGGTGTCGAAGTGGAAGGCGGGCGACAAGGTGGTCGCGCACTGCCTGTCGGTCGAGCTCGAGGACCACCAGGGCCACGACGACACGATGATGGACCCGCAGCAGCGGATCTGGGGATTCGAGACCAACTTCGGCGGGCTCGCCGAGCTGGCTCTCGTGAAGGCCAACCAGCTGATGCCCAAGCCCGCGCACCTGACGTGGGAAGAGGCGGCGGTGCCCGGCCTGGTCAACTCGACGGCCTACCGGCAGCTGGTCAGCAAGAACGCCGGTCAGATGAAGCAGGGCGACAACGTGCTGGTCTGGGGCGCGTCGGGCGGTCTCGGCTCCTACGCGACGCAGTACGTCCTCAACGGCGGCGGCACGCCGATCTGCGTCGTGAGCTCGCCGGAGAAGGCGGAGATCTGCCGCCGGATGGGTGCCGAGCTCGTCATCGACCGCACCGCCGAGGACTACCGGTTCTGGAAGGACGAGCGCACCCAGGACCCCAAGGAGTGGCAGCGCTTCGGCAAGCGCATCCGGGAGCTCACCGGCGGCGAGGACATCGACATCGTCTTCGAGCACCCCGGCCGGGAGACGTTCGGGGCGTCGGTCTACGTCACCCGCAAGGGCGGCGTCATCACCACCTGCGCGTCGACCACCGGCTACATGCACGAGTACGACAACCGCTACCTCTGGATGAACCTGAAGCGGATCGTCTCGTCGCACTTCGCGAACTACCGCGAGTCGTGGGAGGCCAACCGCCTCATCGCCAAGGGCCAGATCCACCCGACGCTGTCCAAGGCGTACCCGCTGGCCGAGACCGGGCAGGCGGCGTACGACGTGCACAAGAACCTGCACCAGGGCAAGGTCGGGGTGCTGTGCCTGGCCCCCCAAGAGGGCCTAGGTGTGGACCCGGCCGCCGCCGAGTTCCGCGCCCAGCACCTCGAGGCCATCAACCGCTTCCGCAACGTCTGAGCCTGCGGACCACGACCCGCTTGATGGGAGACACTGGGCAGATGAGCCGCGACGACAGTCCCGACACCGAGGTCGTCAACCTGCAGGACGACGCGCCGCCGGCCGGTTTCGACGTCGTGCTGCGCGGCTACGACCGGCGACAGGTCGACGACTACCTCGACCGGGTCGAGGTTGCCCTCGCCGACGCCGATGCCCGTCAGGCCGCCGACGCCGAACGGCTCACCGCGCTCGAGCGCCAGCTCGAGGCGATGCACTCACAGCTGGCCGACGCCGAGCGCCGAGCCGCTGGCCAACCCCAGCCGGCCAGCCAGCACGGCGCCCGACTGGCTCAGCTGCTCGCGCTCGCCGAGGAGGAGGTCGCCGAGATGCGCGCTGGCGCCGCCGCCGAGGTCGCCGCGCTACGGGAGTCGGTCACGAAGGAGACAGAGGTCCTGCTGACCGTCGCTCGCGACCGAGCTGCGGACGAGACCGCCGTGCAGCGGGGAGCACTCGCCCACCGGGAGGCCGAGCTCGCCTCGGCCCTCGAGCAGGCCGACCAGGCGCGGCTCGAGGCGCAGCAGGACGCCGAGACAGTGCGGGCGCGCGCCGCGCGCGATGCACAGGCCATGCGCGACGAGGGCCTGGCCGAGCGCGACGCCGCTGTCGTGGAGGGCGAGCGGGCCCGGGCGGCCGCCGTAGCCGAGGGTGAGGCGACCCGGGAGGCGGCCCGCGCCCAAGCCCAGGAGGAGTTCGAGACCGCTCGGTCCCAGACGCTGGCCGAGGCGACCCGGGTGCGCGACGCCGCTCGCGAGGAGGCCGCGGCCATGACCTCCGAGGCGCGCCGCCAGGTGGAGGAGCTGTCTCGCCAACGGGACGCGATCGCTGCGCAGCTGCAGACCTTGCGCGACACGGTCCAGGCCGCTGTCGGGCCACTGTCGGCACTGTCGGCACCGTCGGCACCGGCGGACCCGCCGCGGCGACCGAGCGCGGGCTCCTAACCGGTGACGGACGCGCCCGACGGCAACGTGGCCGACGACGTGGCCGACGACGTGGCCGACGACGTGCCGGACGCGGTGGAGGACGCCGTCGAGGACGCCGAGGCATCGGCCCGCTCGGCTCGCCAGGCCGAAGCCGGCGCGGTCGATGCCCGCGCCGGGGCCGAGCAAGCCCGCGAGGGCGCAACCTCGGCGGCCGAGGGCGCCATCCAGGCTGCCTCGCTGGTGCACCCGGACGACCCGCTGCTCGACACCGCGGTGCAGGCGATCGAGGCTCAGGTCACCGAGGACAAGCCCTTCGGCGAGCTCGGCCGGCCGATCAGCAAGCGCTCGCCGTTCAAGATCGCCTTCACGGCGACCCTCGGAGTCGCGCTGGCGTACGGCCTGGTGCAGGCGCTCATCACGGTCCGATCGGTCCTGATCCTGCTGCTCATCAGCGGATTCCTCGCGATCGGTCTCAACCCGACCGTCGAGTTCTTCGAACGTCGAGGCATCCGGCGCGGCCGCGCAGTCGCCATCGTGCTGGCTGGCGTACTGCTGTTCTTCACTGCGTTCCTCGCCGCCGTCGTGCCGCCGATCGTCGACCAGGCCGGCCAGTTCGGCGACGCCGTCCCCGGCTACGTCAAGGACCTGCAGTCCAACGAGCGGATCGCCGACCTCAACGACCGTTACAAGTTCCTGGACAAGGCGGAGGAATACGCCAAGGACCCCGAGAAGCTGGCCCCCAGCATCTTCGGCGGGGTCGTCGGCGTCGGCAAGGTCGTGTTCGGAGCCTTCTTCAGCGCGCTCACCGTCCTCATCCTCACGCTGTACTTCCTGTCCAGCCTGCCGTCGATCAAGAACACCGCCTACCGCATGGTGCCCCGGTCACGGCGCGCACGAGTGGGCCTGCTGACCGACGAGATCCTCAGCCGAGTCGGCGGTTATGTCGCCGGCGCGCTCACGATCGGAGGGATCGCCGGCCTCACGTCACTGATCTTCTGCCTGGCACTCGACATTCCCTACGCCCTCGCGCTGGCGATGGTCGTCGCGATCACCGACCTCATCCCCCTCATCGGGGCCACCATCGGGGCGGCGGTCGTCACCCTGGTCGCGTTCTTCGTCTCGGTCGAAGTCGGCGTCATCGCGCTGGTGTACTACCTCGTCTACCAGCAGCTCGAGAACTACGTGCTCTACCCGCGCATCATGAAGCGATCCGTGGACGTGTCGCCAGCGGCGACAGTGGTGGCAGTGCTCATCGGAGGTTCGCTGCTCGGAGTGCTCGGGGCACTGCTCGCGATCCCGATCGCCGCGGCCGTGCAACTGGTCCTGCAGCAGGTCGTGTCGCCCCGACAGGACGAGCACTAACCACCTCCGCGGCAGCGCAAACGTGACCCCACAAACGCCTTACCCCCGGCATCTCGCTTGCGCTGCTATCTGCAGGGTGACAAGTCGATCACCTATGGGGTGAACGTCAGCTGTGACCCGTTTTGGCTCCCCTTCGGACGGCAAAACGGTCGGCACCGGCCCTGCATCGCCGGCCCCGCCGCCCATGGAGGTCCCCGTGTCCACCCCCCTTCGCACCTGGCTCGCCGTCCCCGCCGCTGCCACGCTGGCTCTCGCGTTGGCCTCACCGTCCGTCGCGTGGGCCACCGGCGATGACGCCGAGGACAAGGACAAGAACGGCAGCTCGAGCCAGCGGGCCGACAGCAAGGGTGACGCCAGCAAGGTGGACCCAGCCGGCAACAACGGCACGGTCAAGATCGACGGCGTGCCGCTGGATGACGGCCGGGGCAACGAACCGCACGTCGAGTGCGCCTTCGCCCTGAAGTTCTACGGCTTCGACGACGACCAGACCGCCGACATCACCTTCACCGGCAAGCCACCGACGGGTCCGGAGGGCGTGCTGCTCTCCCAGCGGGCCGTCGCCATCAGCGACGACGCTGCCGGCGGCGGGCAGGATCGCGACGCGGTCATCTCCTACACCGCGGCCCAGCTCGGCCTCACCGGCACTGCGCCGCACCAGAACGGCTGGCACGTCAAGGTCGCCGTCGACGTCCTCGAGGCTCCCGGCGGAGCCAAGCAGAAGGTCTTCTGGCTCGACTGCGACCAGCCCGGTGCGAGTGCCCCTCAGGGTGGGCCCACGACCACCGGCACGACCTCAGGCACGAGCCCGGTCACGACGACTGGCACGTCCACTGGCACGTCCACTGGCACCGCCGTGAGCGGTAGGGCAGCCCGCGCAGGCACCGGCGAGACGGCCGTGGCCGGCGCCTTCGCCGAGGTGGCTCCGGCCGGAGCGGCAGCCAACGTCAGCGCCCACGGCGCAGGCGCCGTGGTCAGCGGGCGCAGCGGCGCACTCGCCGCCACCGGTGGCGAGATCGCCACCCTGGTGCTCCTCGGCCTCGCAGCCGTCGGCATCGGCACTGCCGGTGTGGTCGCAGGTCGCAAGCGCCGGGTCGCGAGCTTCTGACGCTTACCGCCCCAGCACCGCGATCGCCACGGCCCCCGCCCCGCAAGGGGTGGGGGTCGCGACGTGTCCGGCGTGCGTCAGAGCTCGGCGAGGAAGCGCGTCACGGCCAGGTTGAAGGTGTCCGGCACCTCGACCGCGGTCAGGTGCCCAGAGCCGGGCAGCACGGCGAGGCGACCCTGCGGCAACGCGTCAACCATGGCCTGCGCGTCCTCGACCGACGTCAGCTCGTCCTCATCGCCCACCACCACGAGCGCGGGGATGTCAGCCTGGGCAAGCACGTCGAAGGAATCGGGGCGGGCGGCCATCGCGCGCTGGGCCCAGGCCACCGCCGCTGGGGGGGCTGACTGCACGAGACCACGCACCCGACCCGACACCAGGGGCCGGGACGCTGCCGTCGTCGGGCCGAGCAGCTTGGGTAGGACCTCGGCGACCAGGACACCGGTCCCGTCGGCGAGCACGGCGTCGGCGATGCGCAGCCGGTTGGCCCGGGCCGGCTCGGGGTCGGCCGCCGCCTTGGTGTCCGCGAGCAACAGCGCGGCGACTCGAGACGGGTGGTGGCGGAGCACCGCCATCGCGACGTAGCCGCCCATCGACAGGCCCCCCAGCACCACCTGGTCAAGTCCGAGTCGGTCGAGCAAGGCGATGACGTCCGCTGCACACGCATCGAGCGAGGGCTCGTCCGACCCGAGATCGGAGCCCCCGAAGCCGCGCTGGTCCGGGGTCACGACCCGGGCTGTCGCCGAGAGGTGCTCACGCTGAGCGAGCCACATCGCGGACGACAGCGGAAAGGCGTGTAGCAGGACCAGCGGCGTCCCGCTGCCGACCTCGCGCGAAACCAGCTCGACGATCTCCACCGGTCCGACCCTAACGGGTGGCGATCAACGGCCCTGATGCGGCTCAGCCGACCCGCGTCAGTCGCTGTTCGTGCCACCAGTCGTAGAGCTGCACCCGGTCGCCGTCCTTGCGCAGCGCGAGGACCTGCAAGCCGGTCTTGTCGTACTCGTACAGGAGCACCGCGGCGCCGCCGGAATTGGTGTAGCACGCGAGCCGACCCGACTCCCAGGTGCTGCGCACCTCGGTCATGCTCCGGCACGTGCCGTCGGGCAGCCGCGCGGCGTAGTTCGCCTGGAAGTCAGCCGCCATCGCAGCAGGCCCTGACCACTGGGACACCAGGATCTCGTCAGCGCCCGGCTTCGACGCCAGACAGTCGACCGCCGTCACGACGCCCTTCTTCTCACGCAGCGGGGCGGGTCGACAGCGGGCGTAGACGGCCGCCGGCAGGCGTGCCGCCAGGGCACTGTGCCGGTCGACCGTCGCCGGTGCCGTGGGCGTCGAAGTGCGCGCGGGCGGAGGATCCGACGCGCTCAGTGCGACCACAGCCGCGACCGAAAGGCCGACGACCACCACAGCTGCGACGAGCCACCTCCCAGGGCTGCGGCGACGGTTCACGGGGGGCAGCACGGCAAGCTCTGCCGTCCCCCGGCGCGGGCGGTCAGTGTCGATCGCCTGCCCCAAGGCTGCCGTGAACGCTCCCGCTGTGGGCCAGCGCTCAGCCGGGTCCTTGGCCAAGCCCCGGGTGACGACCTGCGCGACCGCCGGCGACACCTCGGGCGCGACGGCCGCGAGGTCGGGCACCGGGTCGTAGACGTGCGACGCGGCGACGACGACCGGTGGGCCGTCCGGATAGGGCGGCTGCCCAGCCAAGCAGTGGTAGGTCACGCAGGCCAGCGCGTAGACGTCGCAGCTGCCGCCCACTGCCCGACCCTGGGCCTGCTCGGGCGCCAGGTAGGCGGCGGTGCCGAGCAGTGTCCCGGCCGAGGTCAGGGCATCGTCACCGCTCATCTGCTTCGCAAGGCCGAAGTCGGTGAGCAGCGCGCGATCGCCGGACTGCAGCAGGATGTTGGCCGGCTTGACGTCGCGGTGCACCAGTCCCAGCTCATGTGCGGCATCGAGGGCAGCCCCGACCTGCGCCATCAGGCGCCCGGTCCGGTCCAGCGCAAGGCGCCCCTCACGGGCCAGCACCTCAGCGAGGTCGACGCCGTCCACCAGTCGCATGACGACGTACATCACGCCCTCGTGCTCGCCGCGGTGGAAAACCGGCACGACGTGGGGGTGATCGATCCGCGCTGCCAGGGCAGCCTCCCGGCGGAACCGGGCCCGGAAGCCTTGATCCCCACTGAGCGCCGCCGACATCACCTTCAGGGCCACCGGGCGGTCGAGCCCCAGGTCGAGGGCGCGATAGACGACCCCCATCCCACCGCGGGCCACCTCGGCCTCGATCCGATAGCTCCCGGCAAAGACCTCCCCGACCTGCACGTCAGCCCGCCGTCTGGCCGCCGTCGACGACCAGGCACTGCCCGGTGACGTAAGAGGATGCATCGCTGGCCAGGAACACCGTCGGTCCCACCATCTCCTCGGGGTCTGCCCAGCGCTGGAGACCTTGTCTCTCGACCCAGCTGGCACCAGCATCCGGCCCGCCCCACAGGTCGCGGTTCAGGTCGGTGCGGGTCCACCCGGGACACAACGCGTTGACCCGCACACCCGCCATCCCCCACTCGAAGGACAGGGTGCGGGTGAGTGAGATCACCGCCGCCTTGGACGCGCCATAAGCGGCCATCATCGGCGTGCCACCCAACCCAGCCACCGACGCGACGTTGATGACCGAGCCCTGGCCGCGAGCGGTCATGTGCGCACCCGCAGCCTGCGACAGATGGACGATCGAGTCGACGTTGAGCCGCATCGTCTTCTCCCAGCCGGAGAAGCGCAGGTCGGACAGCGGCCCGAAGTAGGTCGATCCGCCCGCGTTGTTGACCAGGATGTCGACGTGGTCGAGTCCCGCCACCGCTGCCGTGAACAGCGCCCGGCAGGCGTCGGGGTCGGTGACGTCCGCAGGAAGTACGACGGCCTGTCGGCCGAGGGCCGCGATCTCGCCAGCGAGCGTGGTGAGCTGACCCTCGTCCCGCGCCGACACCGCGACGTCCGCGCCCGCGCGAGCGAGGCCGAGCGCGAGGGCCCGACCGATCCCGCGCGAGGCACCGGTGACGAGTGCAGTGCGGCCAGTCAGGTCGAAGCTGCTCATGGGGTCTCCTCGTAGCTGCGCGGCAGCGGTGCTCTGCCCGGGTTGACGCGGCCCACGATGATGTCGAAGACCCGCTCGGTGTGGCCGACAAAGAGGTGCTTCGCACCGGCGACAGCGACGACCTCCGCCTGCGGCACGACGGCGAAGCGCTCCGCGGCCTCGACGGGTCGTAGGTAGTCGTCGAGCTCCGGAACGATCGCGGTCAGCGGCTTGCCTGACTCCGCCCAGGACTGCAGGTCCGCCGGCTCGGAAAAGCGCAGGGGGGGCGAGATCAGCAAGCCTCCGACGACCGACGGGTCGCAGCCGTACTTCAGCACCAGGTCGGTCCCGAAACTCCAGCCCAGCAGCCAGATCTGCGGCAGATCCTCGGCCTCGGCCAGGTCGAGCGCGGCCGCGACGTCGTACTTCTCACCGACCGCAGCGTCGAACGTCCCCTCCGACGTGCCGCGCGGCGACGTCG
>JBKKBU010000027.1:0-3610 GCA_046713755.1 Mycobacteriales bacterium | reverse complement strand
GGGTCCGGCGTCACCTCGACCGTCGGCGAGCAGCTCGCCTCCTTGGTCCAGCGGGAGGTCGTGGCTCGCACCGACCTGCTCGACTGCCGGGTGCACGCCAAGACCTGGGAGCTGCTGCGGCTCACCTCGATGCCGACCGTGCGACTCGAGCTCGGCCACATCACCCACGCCGGGGACGCCGGCCGGCTCGCCGATCCCGCGTTCCGTGACACCGTCGCTGAGGCAGTCCTGGTCGCTGTGCAGCGCCTCTACCTGCCACCCGACCTCGACCCGCCCACCGGCGTGCTGCGGCTCCCGACCTTCGTCTGAGTCAGCAGGCCCGCTCGACGAGCTTCGCAACGAACGGCTCGTACGCCACCGACCCCGGCTGGGTACCGGGTCCGGCCTCCAGAACGGCCCGCTCCCCGTCGTCAAAGCTGATGACTACCCGCAGCGGAACCGGCCGGTAGGAGGCGCAGTCCGTGACCCGGACCACGACGTCGAACGCCACCCCGTTGTTCGGGTCCAGCCGATGGGGGATGCGGAAGCCGGGGGTCCGCACGAGCAGGCCGGGAGCCCCCACCGCCTCGATCGTGGCCGGACGCCCGTTGTCCACCGAGACGTGGAGGGTGATCTGGCCTCGGCGGACGTCGACCTGAGCCGTGGGCAAGACCTGCGGGTCACCGGTGTTGCAGGCGCGGTAGGCAGCCTGCGCCGTCGGCTCGTCCAGCACTGCCACCGGCGTCACGACCCGCCGGCGCCCGGACGGCGGCGACACCGACAGCTGGAGGGTCAGCCCGCTGGGCCGGGTGGCCTCGACGGCCTGGCAGTCCAGCCGAGCCTCCCCTCTCACCTGCTCAGTGCTGCCAGGCACCACGACCGTGCTGACCGCGGCGGCGTCGGTCTCCGTGATGAACGAGCCAGCGAGGGTCGCGCCGTCGACGACTACCGCGCGCGTCCCGACGTTGGTCACATCGACCACGGCGACGATCTGCCCGCCGCCGGTCTCCGACGTCAGCACGTCCACGACAACGGCCCGCACGGCGACCGCATCCTCCAGAGCGAGTTCCTGCTCCCTGGCCTGCGCGGCTGCTTCCGCGACCCGGTCCCGGGCCCGATCGGAGCGCACCTCGGCGACGACCTGGGTAGCCAGCAGGCCGACGACCGCGGCGGCAGCGCCCGCCGGCACCCACCAGCGCGGCAGTCGATGCGGTCGTGGTTCGGCACCGAGGGCAAGCAGCTCGGCGGGTCGGTCCGACCTTCCGGGACTGCTGACGGTGACCTCCGGGCGCTCCTCCACGTGCAGCAGGCTAGGCGGCTGCACACTCGGTGGATCCAGGCATGCCACGTGCACGTCCCGCGTCAGGTCAGCGCTCTCCAGCGCTGGTCAGCGGCACAGCGCGGCGGCGGCCAGCGACAACGCCGGATCGTTGTCGGCCAGATCGCGACCGACGACGAGTCCCGCCCGCCCATCGGGGTCGCTCCCGTCGGGGCGCGGTCCACGACCGCTCCCAGCGCCCGACGCGTCGGCGCCGGCCTGGATGACGAGGTCCACCGGGATGCCGACCCCGTCGGCCAGCCCACCGGGCAACCCCCGGAGCACCCTGCAGTCGGGCTCGGCCAGGTCCAGCTCCAGCCGGACGGTCGAGAAGGGGTTGAGCGGCACCGGCAAGCGACTGCGCACGGTCAGTCGGAACAGCGTCGACGACATCCCCGTCAGCGCCCCCTCGCCGGCCTCGGTGGCCAGCTCGAGCTCGACGCGCACGACGGCCCCGACCCGTCGTGCCTCGATCACCCGCAGGGTCAGCCCGTCGGCCGGGTTGGGCGGGCGGCAGGCCTCCTCGAGCAGGCCGGGCAACGACGTGACATCGAGCTCGACGCGCCGCTCCCGCCCGCTCGACGCGACCGCGGTGACCGACACCACGACGCGGGTGGCCGCCAGGTCCGCCGGCGGGCAGACCGCGTCGACCGTCGCCACGAGGTCGGCCTGCGCCCCGGGAGCCACCGTCTCCGGGGCGGTGACGCCGACGATCCCCTCCAGGCCGGGTGCGGTCAGGCGCGGCTCGCGCAACCGCACCGGCAACGGTCCGTCGTTGCGCAGGCCGACGGCGAACTGCACCTGGCCCCCGATGCTGCCGCCCCCGCCCTGCCCCGGCGTGAGCTGCAGCGCGTCAGCCTGCCGTTCCGCCAGCCGGTGCGCCTGCCAGCGGTCCAGCAGATCCGAGCCCACCGAGAGCGTGATGGCGAGGACGACCGCGCCCACCAGCGTGCGCTTGGCCCACCGCGGCAGCTCCCGCGGCTCGTCCTGCCCGAGCTCCAGCAGCTCCGTCGGCCGACCGTCACGATCCGGCCGGGTGACCGTGATGGGTGGGCGGTCATCGGGCGCGCTCATGCAGTGCGGAACAGCGGATCGAAGCCGCAACCCTTGGCGAGCAGTCCCGCCGCCAGCCGGTTCAGTGGCGCACCGCTGTCACCGATGCCGGTGAAGACCGTGCTGCGGCGGCCGCTGCCATCCGCGATCTCCACGGCCAGCGTGAGCAGGAAGCCGCGCGGGTTGAGCGTCAGCTGTCGGCAGTCAGCGATCTCGATGAGGACGTCGACCCGGACCATGGGGTCCCGGCCGCTGAGTGGCAGCAGCTGCGGCAGGTCCGGGGCTGTGACGCGCAGGCCCCTGGCCCGCAGACCGGTGAGGCTCCCCCCGCGCAGTGTGTCGCGCGAGAACCCGAGCTGGAAGCGCAGCTGACCGGACTCCAGGGTGACGTCATGCGCGGACAGCAGCAGCGACTCGGCGAGCGGCTGCCGCCGGCACGCCCCCCTTGCCAGCCCGGTCAGCTCCGAGCCGATGGCGACCACGACCTGTTGCCGCCGGCCGCTGCCGGCCACGACGGTGACTGCGAGGGAGCGCGCACCGGTCAGCTCCTCCAGTCGCGAGCAGTCCGGCGCCAGGCTCAGCTCGACCCGGCTGCTGCCCCCTGCCGGGAGGTCCACGCCAGCGATCCCCGGCACGGCTGCCGCAAGCGGGGGAGTGATCCGCGCATCCCGCAGCCGCACCGGGCGCCGGGCGCTGTTGCGCACGGTCACCGAGATCTCGATGACGCCGGTCTCCTCCGGCGCGGACCCGCCGAGCGTGCTCGCGCTCGTGACGGTGCGGCGGAGGGCGGCCGCGCTGATCACCGCGGTGACGTCCACGACGTCGGCAAGCCGGCCTTCCACTGCTGCTGCCTGCCGCAGGTCCGAGGCCTGCAGCGAGCCGACCACGAGCAGTGCTAGCGCGACCAGCGCGAGCCGACGGGCCGCCCGGTCGGCAACCGGCGGCCGGTCAGCTGCACCCGACAGCAGCTCGCCCGCCGGGAGCGATGAGATCTCGAGCACCACGACCGGCACGGCCTGCTGTTGCTCTTGACACGCCCGCACAGCAGTGACTGTGCGTCGTACGACGTCATGGGGCAAGCCGGGCGGGAGCCCTGCTCCAGCCAGCCTCCTCAGACCGGGCGGAGCACCGGGTCCGGGGACATCGATCCCAGCAGTCGCTCGAGCGCCACCTCGACGTCCTCGCGCCACGAGACCGCCGTCTTGAGCTCAAGGCGCAGCCGCGGGTAGCGGTGGTGGGGTCGGACCGTCTTGAAGCCGA
>JBKKBU010000026.1:0-3211 GCA_046713755.1 Mycobacteriales bacterium | reverse complement strand
CGCCCGGGCCCGCCGGTGGCGGGGTGGACGGGGGCGCCCGGGTCGAGCAGGTGCTTCTTCACGTCGTAGCGGTCCAGCATCATGACCTTGTCCCAGGCGTCGACGAAGTCGCGGACGAACTTCTCCTTGGACTCCGCGAAGCTGTAGACCTCCGCGATGCCCCGCAGGATGGAGTTCGACCCGAAGACCAGGTCGGACGCGGTGGCGGTGCGCACGACGCTGCCGCCGGCGTCCAGGCCCTCGTAGACGCCCTCGTCGTTGGTCGAGGTGCGCCAGGTGATGCCGAGGTCGAGCAGGTTGCGGAAGAAGTCCTGCGACAGGACGCCGACCCGGTCGGTGAACACGCCGTGCTGGACGCCGCCGGTGTTCGCGCCGAGGACGCGCAGGCCGCCGACGAGGACGGTCATCTCCTTGGCGGTCATCTCGAGCATGTACGCCCGGTCGACCAGGAGGGTCTCCGGCTCGAGCTTCGAGCCCGGCTTGACCCAGTTGCGGAAGCCGTCGGCGCGGGGCTGGAGCCACTTCATGCCCTGGACGTCCGTCATCTCCTGCGTCGCGTCGGTGCGACCCGGGGTGAACGGCACGGTGATCTCGACACCAGCGTCGGCGGCGGCCTTCTCGACGCCGGCGCAGCCGCCGAGCACGATCGTGTCGGCCAGCGAGATCGGCTTGCCGAAGGCCTGCCGCACCTCGTCGAGCGTGGCGATGACCTCGGCCGTACCGGCGTTGACCGCCCAGGACGCCTGCGGCTCCAGGCGCAGGCGCGCACCGTTGGCGCCACCGCGCTTGTCGGTGCCGCGGTAGGACGCCGCCGACGACCAGGCGGTGTGCACCAGCTGGGACACCGTCAGGCCGGAGGCCAGCACTTGGCGCTTGAGCTCGGCGACGTCGGACTCGCCGACCAGCTCGTGGTCCACGGCCGGGACCGGGTCCTGCCAGATGAGCTCCTCCTGCGGCACGTCCGGGCCGAGGTAGCGGCTCTTCGGGCCCATGTCGCGGTGCAGCAGCTTGAACCAGGCGCGGGCGTACTGGTCGGCGAAGTACGCCGGGTCGGCGTAGAAGCGCTCGGAGATGGCCAGGAACTCCGGGTCCTTGATGAGCGCGACGTCGGTCGTCGCCATCATCGGCGGGTTCTTCTTGCCGGCGACGTGCGCGTCGGGGACGAGCTCCTGCGCCTCGGGGTTGCTCGGCTTCCACTGCTTGGCGCCGGCCGGGCTCTGGGTCAGCTCCCACTCGTACGAGAACAGCATCTCGAAGTAGGTGTTGTCCCACTGCGTCGGCGTCGGGGTCCACGCGCCCTCCAGGCCGGAGGTGATGGTGTCCTCGGCCTTGCCCTTGCCGAACTCGTTCTTCCAGCCGATGCCACCGGAGTGCACGGGGCAGCCCTCGGGCTCGGTCCCGACGAGGGTCGGGTCACCGGCGCCGTGGCTCTTGCCGAAGGTGTGGCCGCCGGCGATGAGCGCGACGGTCTCCTCGCTGTTCATGCCCATCCGGCTGAACGTGACCTTGATGTCGTGCGCGGAGGCGACCGGGTCCGGCTGACCCTGCGGGCCCTCGGGGTTCACGTAGATCAGACCCATCGTGACGGCGCCGAAGTCGCCCTCCTCGAGGTCCAGCGGGTTGTCACCGCTGTAGCGCTCGTCGCCCAGCCAGGTGTCCTCCGGACCCCAGAAGACCTCCTCGGGCTGCCAGACGTCCTCGCGGCCGAAGGCGAAGCCGAAGGTCTGCAGGCCCATGTCGTCGTGCGCGACGTTGCCGGCGAGCACGAGCAGGTCGGCCCAGGACAGCGAGCGGCCGTACTTCTGCTTGACCGGCAGCAGCAGGCGGCGGGCCTTGTCGAGGTTGGCGTTGTCCGGCCAGCTGTTCAGCGGCGCGAAGCGCTGCTCGCCCGCGCCGGCGCCACCACGGCCGTCGGCGCTGCGGTACGTGCCGGCGGCGTGCCAGGACATCCGGATGAACAGGCCGCCGTAGTGGCCCCAGTCGGACGGCCACCACTCCTGCGAGGTGCGCATGACCTGCACGAGGTCGGCCTTGACCGCCGCGACGTCCAGCGCCTGGACGGCCGCCTGGTAGTCGAAGTCCTCGCCGAGCGGGTCGCTCTGCCGCGAGGTCCGGTTGAGGACCTGGAGGTCGACCTGGTTCGGCCACCAGTCGCGGTTGGAGCGGGGGCGCTGGTCGACCTGGGCGGTCGGCCCCGGGATCGCCGGGTTCTCGCTCTCGCTGGTGCTCGCGGTCGTGGCGGTGCCCTGCGGGCTGGCGCTGACGTCCCTGGGCTTCGGATCGGTCTGGGTCACGGGGTGCCTCTCTCCTTCCGCCGCGTCGGCGCGGCGGACGTGTGGGGTGTGCGGGTCAGGCGGCAGTGCACGTGGAGCAACGGCCCCAGTAGACGACCTCGGCCTCGTCGATCGAGAAGCCGGCGTCGTCGGAGGCCGTCAGGCAGGGGGTCTCGCCGACCGCGCAGTCGACGTCGGCGACCGAGCCGCACGAGCGGCACACCACGTGGTGGTGGTTGTCGCCGACGCGCGCCTCGTAGCGGGCGGCCGACCCGGCCGGCTGGATGCGCCGCAGCAGGCCGACGTCGGTGAGGGCGCGCAGCACGTCGTACACGGCCTGGTGGGAGACGGCGCCGAGGTCCCGTCGGACCGCTCCGATGAGCGCGTCGGTGTCGGCGTGCGGCCGGTCGTGCACGGCGGTCAGCACCGCGACCCGGGGCCGCGTCACCCGCAGGGACGCCGACCGCAGCAGGGCTTCGGCGTCTGCGGGGGTGGGCACGCCGTGGAGACTGCCCTACTTTCTTGAACAGTTCAAGTCCAGCAGGTGGACAGACCTGCTCAGGCGGTCCGGCTGCCGCCGTTCTGGACGACCCACCCGACCAGGTAGCCGGCCGCCGCCGCCGACCCGATGCTGCCGGTGAGCAGTTCGGCCGACCAGGCGAGCTCCTGCGTCACCAGCAGGGTCAGCGCCCAGCCCGTGAACAGCGAGGTCGTGGCGACCAGGGCGGTGAGCGAGACCGACAGCCGGCGGCCGAGCAGCTCGGTGACCAGCGCGGCCAGCAGGATCGCCGGTACGAACTCGTACGTCCCTCGCTGGGTGGTCATGAACAGGCTGGGGACCGCCACGGCGACCGCCAGGCTGCCGGTCACCAGCGTGGTCCGGGCCCGCAGCAGGGCGACCGCACCACCGATGAGCACGGCCCACACCACGACGCCGC
>JBKKBU010000025.1:0-7080 GCA_046713755.1 Mycobacteriales bacterium | reverse complement strand
ACTTAGTTTGATTGAGGCAATCATGCATACCGTCAATATCCACGAAGCCAAAACCCAGTTGTCGAAGCGGATACGCTGATCGCGCAATATCCGGGCCCGATTCTAAAACTCTAACCCAGGATGCTTGGCTGACTATCCTGAGGATAGGCGGCCTTAGCCGCTTAAATTCACCTCGCACCTAGCCGGATGGTGCGACTATCGTGGAAAATAACGCTTTTGGCGCTTTTCCTACACTCCCATGCTTGATATTCAACTGTTGCGAAAAGACGCTGCCCTGGTTGCCGAACGACTGGTTGCGCGCGGTTTCCATTTCGACGCGGCGCGCTTCGATGCGCTCGAAGCCGAACGCAAGACCATCCAGACCCGCACCCAGGAGGCGCAGAGCCACCGCAACAGCATGTCTAAACAAATCGGCATGATGAAAGGTAAGGGCGAGGACACCACGGCAGTGATGGCCGAGGTGGCGGGGCTGGGCGACGAACTCAAGCAGAATGAAGAACGACTGGCCGCGCTACAGACCGAGATCAATGATTTCCTGATGGGCGTGCCCAACCTGCCGCATGAATCGGTGGCGGTGGGCAAGGACGAAACCGCCAATGTGGAGGTGAGCCGCTGGGGCACGCCCAAGACCTTCGGATTTGCTGTACGCGACCACGTGGATATCGGCGAAGGCTTGGGCCAGCTGGATTTTGCCGCAGCGGTGAAAATCACCGGCAGCCGTTTCTCGGTGATGCGGGGTGGATTGGCGCGGCTGCACCGGGCGCTGGCGCAGTTCATGCTCGATATGCACACGGGTGAGCATGGTTACACCGAAGTCTATGTGCCCTACCTGGTGAATGCCGATTCGATGCGCGGTACCGGGCAGCTGCCGAAGTTCGAGGAAGACCTGTTCCACGTCCCGCGTACGGATGCCGAGAAGCTCTACCTCATCCCCACCGCCGAAGTCCCGGTGACCAATCTGGTGCGCGATGAAATCGTCGCCGCCGAAGCGCTGCCGCTGAAGTTTGTGGCGCACACGCCGTGCTTTCGCTCAGAGGCGGGCTCCTACGGGCGCGACACGCGCGGCATGATTCGCCAGCATCAGTTCGACAAGGTGGAGTTGGTGCAGATGGTCAGGCCGGAAGATTCCTACGCGGCGCTGGAAAGCCTGGTGACGCACGCCGAGACGATTCTGCAAAAGCTCGGCTTGCCGTATCGCAAGATGGCTTTGTGCAGCGGCGACATGGGATTTTCAGCCGCCAAAACCTACGATCTGGAAGTGTGGCTGCCGGCGCAAAACACCTACCGTGAAATCTCTTCGTGCTCGAATTTCGAGGCCTTCCAGTCGCGCCGCATGCAGGCGCGTTTCCGCGTCGGCCAGGGCAAGCCGGAACTGCTGCATACGCTGAATGGTTCGGGCCTGGCCGTGGGGCGCACGCTGGTGGCGATTCTGGAAAACTACCAGAACGCCGACGGCAGCGTGACGGTGCCGGAGGCATTGCGCCCCTGGATGGGCGGGCTGGAGCAGTTGGCAGCTGCTTGAACCGAATCAATCCTGGCTTGGTTCAAGCTTGATTGGGTTCAAAC
This sequence comes from Mycobacteriales bacterium, assembly GCA_046713755.1. Lineage (GTDB taxonomy): Bacteria > Actinomycetota > Actinomycetes > Mycobacteriales > SCTD01 > JAUYQP01. The sequence goes on along the minus strand of JBKKBU010000025.1, from coordinate 5,514 downwards.
CCTGATTTGATTCAACCTGGCGCAGCTACGACTTCCTCGCCGCTGCCCAGGTTGAACAATGGATTGTAGGTGGGTTCAAGCCGCAGCAGAATGTCGTAGTAACTGCGGATATTTTCGGCAAACTGCAGCGCCTCGAAGCCGCGCGCGTAACCATATTTGGTGACCTTGGCATAAGTGCCACGGCTCAGGTAAGGCAAGGCTTCCTTCACGTCGGCCCAGCTGTCCGGATTGCCTCCTCGCGCCTGCGCAATGCGGCGCGCATCTTCCATATGCCCTTGCCCCTGATTGTAGGCTGCCAGCGCCAGCCAGGTTCGATCGGGTTCGGGAATGCGGGTGGGCAAGGACTCTTTCATTAGTGCCAGGTAGCGTGCGCCGCCCAATATGCTCTGGCGCGGGTCGAGGCGGTTGCTTACGCTCATGCGGTCGGCGGTTTCTCCGGTCAGCATCATCAAGCCACGTACGCCTGTTGGTGAGGTGGCAAGCGCGTTCCATTGCGACTCCTGATAGCCGATCGCAGCGAGTAAACGCCAGTCGACCCCGGTGAGCGTCTGTGCTTCTTGAAAGTGGCGACGAAAGGGAGGTAATCGTAGTGGGCGACGTTGCAGAACGCCCAGGATGTCCGAACTATCCAGCTGTTTGACATGGCCGAAATAGCGTTCGTAAATACGCTTGAGGGTGCTGTCCTTGCGTGATTGTTCGATAAAGCGCGCCAGTGCATTGCGAAGGGCAAGCGAACTGTTTTTCGGCAAGCCCCAAACAATCTTCTGGGTGTCGGGCAGGTCGAATGCCACGGCCAGTTCGGGATAGAAACTGCGCATCGGGTCAAAATCCATTCCGTTAATGATGACCGCGTCGTATGCGCCTGCCTGCAGTTGTGCCAGCAGCTCCTCAGGCCAGACATTCTCCAGTGCCGACCAGGACAGTTCGGGGTGCTTGCGCTTCAGGCGCATCATGATCGGGGTATGGCCGGATCCAATAATCAGCGCCAGTTTCTGGCCTGACAGATCCTTGATATTGCGCGGTGCCTTGTTCGTGGCGCGATAGACAATGTGGATGGGGGTTTCGAACAGAACCGGGCCCGAAACCAGGTGGTGATTTTTGACGACAGTCTGCGTCAGGGTCGCCGCCGCCAGGTGAATTTGATTCAAATCGAGCAGTTCCAGCAGGGCGTCCGGGCGATTTTTCTCGCTCCAGCGGACCGACCAATTTTGCGATTGGCTGAAAGCGACCACTAAATCATGCTCAAACCCCGCCGCCTCGCCATTTTGATCGATGAAGAAGGTAGCGGGGCTGTTGCGCGTTCCCACCCGCAATTCTCCGCTCGTTTCCGGCGGCGGAACGGGACGGCCGCAGGCGGCCAGTCCCAAGCCTAGCGCCAGCACAACCAACCTCCAGAACCATCCCGTTATTTTTATGGTGGGCATGAATGCAGTCTGACCGAGAGTGAAATTTTCGTCCAGCAAATCGCGCGACTCGGTTACAATGCGCGTCCCGGAGAGGTGGCAGAGTGGTCGAATGTACCTGACTCGAAATCAGGCGTGAGCGCAAGTTCACCGTGGGTTCGAATCCCACCCTCTCCGCCATTTTCCTGGTAACGACAAGAATCCACGCAAAGTGGGTTTGTTATCCTCAAAATACCCAGAATAAATAATCGGCCTGCTTTTTTTCTTGGCCCATGCTGTCCCTGTGCGCCCGGCAGGTCACTCGCATCGTGGCCCTTGGAAGACGAAATTTCGGGGGCAGCTCAGTCATGCTGCGATTGTCTTTATCGGGTGGGCTGCTTTTTGACGGATTTATTCCAGGAATCTCAAGTCATGGGAGCGGGGCGACGACGAGCGGCACGATCATCTCCGCAACGGTCAGCCCGCCGTGCACGCCGACGTGGGTGTAGCGCTCCTCGCCTTTGAGCCAGTCGCGCAGGATGGCTGGGCCGCGAGGGAGAAGGACAAAATCACCCAGTCTGTCTAGCAGGGCGGGATGGGCCTCGCCCGGGCCCAGCCATCCCTGGCGCACGACTTCCTCGCTCCTGAGCAGGTGGACCCGGTCTCCCAGCTGCCCCCGGACAGTATCCTCGAATTGCGCCTCCCTGCCTGCGCGAACATAGGCGTAGGCCGCGCGGGGTTCGCCGCACAGGGGTAGCAGCAACGTCTCGCGCAGTTCGGGATGGTTATCCAGATCGATGGTTTCTTCCGCCGGGGTGTCGATGAAGCCATGGTCGGCGGTGACGATGACGAGGCTGTCGCTGCTGCGCGCAACGTCCACCAACTGGGCAAAAGCCGTATCCAGCGCGGCGAAGGCGGCCGCCACGGGTTCACTGTGGATGCCATGTTCGTGGGCCAGGCTGTCCAGTTGCGGCCAGTAGGCATGGACGTAGCTGCGCGGCGCGGCGCTGCGCAGGATTCCGGCGATCAGGGCAAACATCTCCTCCAGCGTTTCATAGCCGTGCCGCTGCGCCCGGCCGGAGAGGGCGACGTTGAAGTCCGAATGAATGATGTGCCGAGGGCTCACGACGTGGCAGGGCAGGGGCAGCAGGTTGAACAAAGGGGTGAGGCCGAACAGCTCCGCCGGCGTGACCCCCGCCTCGCGCAGGGCATGGCGGCCGGTGCGGACGCGGAAAGGCAGCGGCGCGACGATGGCGCCGATCTCGCGGAAATACATATTCCAGCCGGTGAGGCCGTGCTGTTGCGGGGCGAGGCCGGTCAGGAAGGTGGGGATGGCGCTGGCCGTGGTGGAAGGGAAGACCGAGGTGAGTTGCCCGCGCAGATGCTGACGCAGAGCGCCGCCCCGGCCGAGCAGGTAATCGTGGCCCATCCCATCCACCACCAGCAGCACCAGATGGCGCGCCCCGGCCAGGGCCGCGGGCGGCAGCGCCGTCAGCGGCACATAGGGGCTGCTCCCGCCGAGGGCGCTGGCAATGGAACTCATGAGGTTGACCAGGCCGCCGCCGCGATAGTCGGGCAGGGTGAGGGTGGGGTCTCCCTGCCAGGCCGGTCCGGTGCGGGTTTCTGGTGTCATGCCTGTTCCGTTTTGGTGAGAATGATGCCTAGTGTCGTGAACCATAAATATCGAAACATAAAACGGCGTCTTTTTCCGCATGGCGGCGTTGCTCGTCGTTGCCATAGAGCCAGCTATGTCGCCTCCTCGCGCCTTGCCACGCGAAAAAATCCATCCGTTTTATCTTGTTCCGCTATTTATGATTCACGACACTAGCAGCGGTTGCGAATGCCGTGTTCGCTGGCCCGATGGCTCAAGCCAGATCACGCATCCGCAACCAGCTTATAGTGAATATAGGAAAGCCATACTCGAGTGGTTTTTAAAATTTCGTTAATCCTGGGTGGGGGAATTGCGGCTCAACAGGCGGTTGGCAGCGGAGGGTTACCTGGCTGTGGTGCGGATGCTGGATACCCTGATCCGCCAGCGGGCAGTGACGGAAAGCGCGATTCGCGGGATCGCTCGGAAGCTGGCGGTTTTCTATGCCGGCGTGGTGGGCGCGGATTGCCGAGGCGCAGTCGGCATAGAGGGCGAACAGGCGCAGGTCATCCAGGCTCATGATGTATGTCCCAAAGGTGCGCCAACTGGCGACGCGCCTCCAATAATGTGCCAAGCTGGCAACAGGCATCGCAGGAAAAATCCTGGAGCGAAGAGCATGCTTGAGGCGATGAAGCGGCGGAGGTTTCTTGAACGGGCGGGTCGGGCGCTGCTGGGCGGCATGGCGGCGGCCGCCGTGCCCGGCGCGGGAGCGGCCATCAGGGCAGGAAAGATGACTCAGGTGACGGAAAAACATGAGGCTGGTGCACAGGGCATGACGGTGTTCCTGTGCGGTGACGTCATGACCGGGCGCGGGATCGATCAGGTGCTGCCCCATCCCGGCGACCCTGTGCTGCATGAGGGCTATGCGACTTCCGCGCTGGATTATGTGGCGCTTGCGGAAAGGGCCAACGGTCCGATCCCGCGTCCGGCGGAATTCGCCTATGTGTGGGGCGACGCGCTGGCGGAGTGGGCGCGCATCGCGCCGGACCTGCGCATCGTCAATCTGGAAACGGCGGTGACCACCCGCGACGATTGGCAGCGCGGGAAGGGCATCCACTACCGCATGCATCCGGCCAATCTGCCCTGCCTCACGGCGGCCGGAATCGACTGCTGCGTGCTGGCCAACAACCACGTGCTGGACTGGGGCTACGCCGGGCTCGCGGAAACGCTGGAAACGCTGCGCCGCGCCAAAGTGCTAACTGCCGGGGCTGGTCGCGACAGGGCCGAAGCGGTGGCGCCGGCGCTGCTGACGACGGCCAGGGGCCGCGTGCTGGTGTTTTCCTTTGGCGTGACCAGCAGCGGGATTCCGCCAGACTGGGCCGCCCGTACGGGCCGGCCGGGGGTGAATCTGCTGGCGGATTTTTCCGACGCGACACTGCGGCAGGTCGCGGCGCAGGTGAAGGCGGTCAAGCGCGCCGGTGACGTGGTGGTGGCCTCCATTCATTGGGGCAGCAACTGGGGCTACGCGGTGCCCGCGGCGCATCAGCGCTTCGCCCGCGGGCTCATTGACCAGTGTGGGGTGGACGTGGTGCACGGCCACTCTTCGCATCATCCCCTGGGCATCGAGGTGTATCGGGGCCGGCCCATTCTTTACGGCTGCGGCGACTTCCTCAACGACTACGAGGGCATCGCCGGCTACGAAGCCTACCGGGGCGACCTGAGCCTGATGTATTTTCTGCGCGTGGACCCGGCCAGCGGCAAGCTGTTGCGCCTGTGGATGATCCCCATGCAGACGCGTCGCTTTCGGCTCAACCGGGCTTCAGTTGAGGACACCCGCTGGCTGCGTAAGGTGCTGGACCGCGAGGGGCGCCGTCTCGGCAGCCGGGTGGAAGCGGGGCCGGATGGCGGTCTGGAACTTCGCTGGTGAGAAAGGCCGAGGCTACTCGGGCCGCATTTCCCCTTTGCTCACCCACACGCCGCTTTCCTCGCAATGCAGCAGTTCGCTGCCACTGCGCAGGTACTGACCCACTGGATAGACTGCGTTGTTGAAATAACAGGCACCGGTTTCAAGCTCCAGGTCGAGTGAGATATCTTCGTATTCGTCGAAGATGGGCGAGGTCTTGAGTTCGGGATCGGGGGCGCCGACTTGGGTTACGTGATTGGTCATGATGATGCTTTCTATCTATGAGAAGGCTACGGCTTCCCGCGTTATTCCTTGAACGGCGCCTTTGCCGGCTCTATGCTCTCGATCTGCGGGATGGCCTTTTGCGGATGCTGCCTGATGATCCGCTTCAATTCCTCGTCCTTGCCGGCGCCATGGACGCTGCTCTGTTGCACCTCGCTATCCGGCGGGAATTCCGTGGACTCGGGCGTTGTGTGCTCAAGCTCGGCTTCGGCCTCAAGCCAGTCATCAAGATCATGCCCCGGGGCGTGGCCACGCTTCGCGTAGTGGTAGTAGGCGGCTTCGCGTAGCATCGCCTCGCGCTGCTCAAGGCTGAAAGCCCCTCGCCACGTAATGTCAGGATCGTTTTGCGGGTTAACGGG
>JBKKBU010000024.1:0-3256 GCA_046713755.1 Mycobacteriales bacterium | reverse complement strand
GATCTTCACCGTGGTCAACATGGTGCTGCTGGCTGCTGCGGGACTACTCATGGCGGGGCTGCTGACGCAGTTGCGCCGTCGCCGACCCTGGGACGCCGCGGCCTTCGCCCTGGCCCCGGTGCTCGTGCTCTTCTTCCCGATCACCTGGGACCTGCTGCCCGCCGCTGCTGTGGCCGGCGCCCTGTGGGGCTGGTCGCGACGGCGGGCCGCCACCGCCGGGTTTGCGATCGGTGTGGGCGCTGCCGCGTCCCCGTTCGTCGCGTTGTTGCTCGTCCCGGCGCTCGCGTTGTTCGTGTGCCGACGGCGTGTCCGTCAGTCCGGCGTGCTCGCCGCCTCGGCCGTGGCCACCTGGTCGGTCCTGATGCTTCCGGCGCTGCTCACCTCGCCGCAGGCCTGGCGGACGTCGTGGCGAGGCTTCTTCCACGGTGCCGACATCGGCTCGGCCTGGCTGCTGGTCAGCCAGGTCCTCGGCTGGAGTCCGTCGCGGGCCGTCATGATCACTGTCACCGCGGTGGGGCTGCTGGCGGTGGCCGCCGCGGTGGTGGGGTTGGCCTGGCGTACGCCCTGGTCGTTCGCGAGCCTCAGCACGCTGATGGTCGCCGCGGCGCTCGTCCTGAGCCCGGCGTCCGCACCGTCCTATGCCCTGGTGCTGCTGCCGCTCGCCGTGGCCTCGGTGCGCAGGTGGAGCCATCTGCTCGTGTGGCAGGCGTGCGAGGTCACCCACTGGGCGATGCTCGGCTTCTACCTCGGCGGTGCGCTGGCTCCTGCCGGGGGCGGTGAGGCGAGTGCGTACTGGTGGGCGGTGGTGGTCCGGGTCGGGGGACTCCTCTGGCTGATCGCGGCCACAGCGATGCACGCCACCGACCCGGAGTCAGTCGATGTCGACCCGGTCGAAGTTGGTCGCGGTGAAGCGGACCCGGACCTCGATGTTCTCGCCGACGTCCGGCACGCGGGCGCCTGAGGGCACGAACAGCATCGAGGCCTGCATGTGGGGCGGCTCGGCGAAGAGTCGCTGCTTGCCGTCGATCGAGAACGGCGAGCGGACCATGCCGACGACGTCCATGCCGCTGCGGGCGATGGTGGCGGCGCGGGCCTTGAGCGACTGATCACCACTCGGGGCCTCGAGTCCGATGCCGTGTGCAGTGCCGCCGCTGACGATCAGCAGGTGACCGCTCTTCGGCATCGAGCGGCCCCGGTAGCCGAAGGCCTCACCGCGTTCGAGCGGGTGGACGTCGAGCACGGTCGCGGTAACCTTGAGGGCGGCCCGATCACCGAGCCACAGCTCCGTGCCGACGCGGGGCCGGATGGTGAAGTCGGGGTAGGACGAGCTGAGCCTGGCCAGCTCGTCGACGCCGAGGTGGCTGACGAAGACCGTCCGTGTGCGGAGGCCGGTGGCGACGACGTCGTTGATGAGGCGCTCCACCTCGCTCACGTGGGAGGCGTTGAGGGGCAGGTGCATCGAGACGCCGACCAGACCGCCGAACCGTCGCTCGTCGAGCATGGAGGCGGCCTCGACCAGCTGCCGTCGGGTCATGCCGTGTCGCCGCATCGAGGTCAGCTGCTCGAGCACGAAGCGTGCGTCCGGCTTGCGCTCGGTCAGGTCCCGGACGTCGGCGATCCGACTCACGGTGTGGATGACCCTGTTGGACAGCGTCTCGCTGACATCGAGGGCCGCCCCGAGCGGACGCCAGGGGGTGAGCACCTGGAGGTCACCCATGAAGCGGTCGGCGACCTGCGCCAGCTCGAGGTAGGTGCCGACCGCTATCAGGTCGATCGGGGTGCCGGTCTCGTCGGCCTTCGTGTCCAACCACGCGCAGCGGCGGGCCAGGCCGGCGAGGCCGAAGCCGTAGCCGTTGCCCTTCGCGACCGGGACCAGCCCCGGTCGAGCGCGCGCGACCTCGATCAGGTGGCGGCGCCAGCGCTCGCCGTCGACGGCCAGGGTGAGGCTCATGAGCGGCGCGACATGTAGAGGTCGAAGGCCTTGTAGAGCGGCTTGTTCAACGGCAAGTCCCACTCGCCGACGTATTCGACGGCCTCGCCGCCGGTGCCGACCTTGAACTGGATGAGCCCGATGTGCGAGTCGTCCGAGTCGAGGGTCTCGGTGATGCCGCGCAGGTCATAGATCTCGGCGCCGTGGGTCATCGCGTCGCGGATCATCGCCCACTGGACGGCGTTGGAGCCCCGCACGTCGCGCTTGTCCGTCGAGCTGGCGCCGTAGGAGTACCACGCGTGGGTGCCGACCCGGATGCCGATCGTGCTCGCGACGAGGTCACCGTCGTGCCGCGCCAGCCAGAGGGTGATCCGGGCCGGGTCCTCGGCCGACAGGGCGTCATACATCGTCTCGAAGTAGCCGAGCGGTCGCGGCGTGAAGTGGTCGCGCTCGGCGGTGTGGGCGTAGAGGTCGTGGAAGGCCTTGAGGTCGGTGCGGCTGCCCTGCTCGACGACGACCCCCTCCTTGGCTGCCTTCTTGATGTTGCGACGCCACTGCTGGTTCATGCCCTGGAGGACCTCGTCCTCGCTCAACGCGACGACGTCACCCTCGACACGTCGCACCAGCGGGATCACGAAGTTGTACTTCGGCTGACCGGCGGCGAACCCGCCACCGACCGACTGGGGACGCCAGCCAAGCTCGTGGAGCTGGGCGACGACGGCCGCGCCTTCGCGCGAGCGCTCGAGCGGAGGAACGTCGGTCAGGCGGCGTACGGCCTCGTCGGCGATGCCCTCCTTGATCTGCGCGGCGCTCCAGCGCCGGGTGATGACGGGGGGTCCCATGCGTACGCCGAAGGCACCCTGCTTCTTCGCGTGCGCGGCCAACGGCTCGAGCCAGTGGGCGAGGTCGTCGTCGGTCCAGTCGATGACCGGACCTTCGGGCAGATAGGCCAGGAACCGCTTGACCTTGGGGAGCTGGCGGTACAGCACCAGCCCAGCACCCACGAGCTCCGCGCCGCGGAACCAGCCCAGTGACTCGGCCCGCCACTCCGGCTTCACCGCCGCCCAGCCCGGGGTCTGGAGGAAGCTGGCGCTCGACCGGGTGGCGACGAAGTCGACGTGCTCCGCCGTCGTGATGATGCGGATCGTCACGGCGGGCGTCGGCGAAGTCGTCACAGTGGCGAGGTTAGCCGAGACGTCGACGGAGACACTCGCGTTGCGGCTGCCGCCGGGATTGTCACTCGTAACTAGTTCGCCTGACCCGAAGGGGTGATAGGCGCGTAACCCAGACGGAAGTCGTTCGTTTTTGAAACACGACGGCGCGAGT
>JBKKBU010000023.1:0-3210 GCA_046713755.1 Mycobacteriales bacterium | reverse complement strand
CTTCCACTGACCGCACCCTGGCGGGTGCGCGCAGCAAGCTGGTCATCGGCGGGTCCGTTGGCGCACCACGGAGGCGTCGGTGCGCTCGTGGGTGTGCACGCGGTCCTTGCCGGCCTTCTTCCCTTCGGCGGCAGCGGCGCTGGCAAGCCGGACCAGGTGGTCGAGGTCGCAATATTCGTGCGCGGTGGCGACGCCAACAGTGAGTCCCAGGCCGACCTCGGCGCTGCAGGTACGGGCTGCCCGGACAACCGCATCCGCCACGGCGCTCGCCGATGCCTCAGCGGCACAGGGCATCACGACGAGGAACTCATCGCCGCCCCACCGCACCGGCAGGTACGCCGATCCGGCGAGCGTCGTCTCGAGCCCCGCCGCGAGATCACGCAGCACCTGATCGCCGATCTCGTAGCCGTACCGGTCGTTGATGCTCTTGAAGTCGTCGAGGTCGGCGAACAGGACGCTGACCGGTGGCCTGGCCAGCGCCTGCACCGCGAACTCGGCACCCCGGGCCCGGTTAGCCAGCCTGGTGAGCGGGTCGTGCGTCGCGGCGTTCCGCAGGGTCAGGACTGCCCCGGCAAGTCGCGCCTGCGCGGCAACGATGCGGAGCTCGCTCGGGCTGAAGTCGCGGGGCCGGTCGTGGAAGACGCAGACCGAGCCGAGCACCACGCCGCGGTGCACGAGCGGGAACCCGGCGTAGGCGCCGATGCGCCCCGCGGCGACTAGCGGCTTCCGGCCATAGACCGGGTGCACGGCAGCATCGGGCACGATCAGCGGCCGGCCGGTCTGGACCACCTCGGCGCAGAACGACAGGTCGTCCGGCACGGCCGTACAGGGAACACCAATACCGATCTCGGCGGCGTAGGTCTGCAGGTTGGGCGTGACGATGTTGACTGCAGCCATCGGTACGGCGAGCGCATCGACGACGGTCTCCACGACCGCGTCTAGGCCCGGGTCGGCCAGGTGCGCGTCCAGGGCGAGCCGGGCGATCTCGGCCAGCCGCTGACGATCAGCGACCCCCGTCACCAGCACGGTGCTAGGCATGCGGAGACATCACGGTGTCGGCACTCCTGCGGGCTCGCGGGGGGGGTGCGGTTCCCGCCGGCTGCGGGCCGGCGGGGAGGGGGGCGGGCCGTCGGGGACGGGGGCGGGCCGGCCGAGGAAGTAGCCCTGCCCGTGCGTCAACCCGACGCCGATCAGGGCGGCGAGGTCTTCGGCCGTCTCGATGCCCTCGGCGACCAGCCAGGCGCCGATCTCGTTCGCGAACGTCAGCATCGCCTGCGCTAGGGCGCGGCGGGCGGGGTCACTGTGCATACCGCGGACCAAGGAGATGTCGAGTTTCACGATGTCCGGACGCAGGTGCAGGATGTGCGACATGCTGGCGAACCCGGCGCCGGCATCGTCGACGGCGATCCGGCAGCCGAGTGCGCGTAGCGGCGCGAGCGCGTGCAGCAGCGCGTCGTAGTCCGCGACGTCGGTGTGCTCGGTCACCTCCAGCACCACTCGCCGGCACGGCACTGCGGCTGCGTTGAGCAGCACGTACAAGGCCGGATGCACTGCCGCCGCGGGTGAGACGTTGATCGACAGGTAGCCAGTTGGAAGCTCCGCCAGCAGCGACAGGGCCTGTGTCACAGCCGCATGTTCGAGCTCGACCCCGAGTCCGACAGACGCTGCGTCCTTGAACCAGCGGTCCGGGTTCTGGGCGACCGGCCCCCGGAATCGCGACAGCGCCTCGACACCGACGGTCGCTCCTGTCCGCAGATCCTTGATCGGTTGCACGACGATCTGCGGTCCACCGGCGTCGAGGACCGTCTGGATCCGCCGGCGCGTGCTCGCCATGAGTCGCCGGTCAGCGACCTGCGCCTCATGGCTGCCCGTGAGGTCAGTCAGCGACGACACGACGTACTGAACCGAACCGTCGGCCGGTTCTAACGTCGCCCGGGTGCTGACCCGCAGCCAACGGCGGCCACCCGCGGCGTCGGGCACGCCGACCACCTGATCGCGCTGCGGCACCCCGGTGCGCATGGTCACCACGTCAGGAGCCTCCGCAGCGGGCCACAATGAGCCGTCCGGGTGGATCATGTCCCAGCCCGACGGCAGACGATCTGTGCCCTGCAGCTGCGCGAGGGTGAGGCCGAGCAGCTCCTCGGCGGCTGGGTTCAGCGCCATCACCCCCTGCTCCGGCGCGCGCAGGAGCACGCCGTCGTCCATGAGGCCCAGCAGCGTGCCGTGCAGCGACTCGAGTTCCTCGCTCCGGTCCAGGAGCAGCCGAAGCTGGACGGCTTCGGCCGCCAACTTCTGCCTCAGCCCGCGGAACTCGGTCAGGACTGCCACCAGCACAACGGCCGAAGCCACGACCGTGAGGCCCCGCCCGACGTACCAGCCCAGGCTGTAGCGGGACAGCGCGGCCAGGGTCAGCGCGTTGTCGCCCAGGACGGCCGCCGTCGCCAGCGCCGCCCACCGAACCGGCCCGGACATTCGCCTCGCGCCGAGCACCGCCACGAGCGTGGCGACCCCGACGATCGGCAGCACGATCGGTCCGACGACGTGGGTGAGCCGGGACGTGTCACCGCCGTGGATAAGCGTCGGCAGCCAGGCGGCCCCGTGCACGGCGCCGGCGACCGCCAGGCCACCGGCCAGGCATACGCACGACATGTAGCCCCATGCCGTACGCCGCCGCTGTGCGACCGGCACCGGGTTCGTCCATCGCCGTGGCCACGGCGCGACCGCGAGCGCAAGCAGCAGCGGGAACCCCGTGTGCCAGGCCGTCCACAGCCACGGTGCGGTTGACGGCCAGCCACCCCACGGGCCGCTGTCCCACAGCACCCCGGGGAAGGCGGCCGCGAAACCGAAACCAACGATGATCGAGTACAGGTAGGCCGACCCGAGAAGCAGCGCGCGGCGGTCGCCGAAGTCGCGGAACTGACCTATCAGCAGGACAATGGCGATCACGTCGAGTAGAGCGACCACGGCCAGCATGGCGGGCATGAAGCTCGAGAACTGCCCGAGCCGAACCGTCGCGAACGGCAGCACCACCAGCACGACAACGGCTACGGAGAGCACCGAGAGAAGCAGTGGTCGCGCCGACTGGCCGGCAAGTGCTCCGGTCCGGGTTTGGCCTGGTTCGGTCTCGGTCGGCACCAGACGGGCCTTTCCTGACAACCGCGCTCGGCGAAGGGCCTTAACGCGGCACTTCCCCAGCAACATACACAGGAC
>JBKKBU010000022.1:0-5648 GCA_046713755.1 Mycobacteriales bacterium | reverse complement strand
ACCCCGAGTGGTTCACGACCCGCGCCGACGGCACCATCGCCTACGCGGAGAACCCGCCGAAGAAGTACCAGGACATCTACCCGCTGAACTTCGACAACGACCCGAAGGGCCTCTACGCCGAGGTGCTCCGCGTCGTCCTGCACTGGGTCGAGCACGGCGTGAAGGTGTTCCGCGTCGACAACCCGCACACCAAGCCGCTCCAGTTCTGGGAGTGGCTCATCGCTGAGGTCAAGGCCACCGACCCCGACGTGCTGTTCCTCGCCGAGGCCTTCACCCGGCCGGCGGTGATGCACGAGCTGGGCCGCGTCGGCTTCACGCAGTCCTACACCTACTTCACCTGGCGCACCGGCAAGCAGGAGCTGCAGGAGTACGTCGAGGAGCTGGTCGCGGCGGCCGACTACATGCGCCCGAACTTCTTCGTGAACACCCCCGACATCCTGCACGCCTCACTGCAGTACGGCGGCCCGCCCGTCTTCAAGATCCGCGCGGTCCTAGCGGCCCTGCTCAGCCCGTCGTACGGCGTCTATGCCGGCTACGAGCTCTACGAGCACGTGGCGGTCAAGCCCGGATCTGAGGAGTACGTCGACTCCGAGAAGTACCAGTACCGCCCGCGGGACTGGGCTGCCGCAGCGGAAGCCGGAACCAGCCTCGCTCCCTACCTCACGATGCTCAACCGCCTCCGCCGGCAGCACGAGTCCCTGCACTGGCTGCGCAATGTCCACTTCCACCACACCGACTCACCGGACGTCCTGTGCTGGAGCAAGCGCACCGGCGATGACGTCGTGATCGTCGTGGTCAACCTCGACCCCCACGGCGCCAGGGAGACCACGGTCCACCTCGACCTCCCGGCTCTCGGTGTCGAGTGGGACGACACCGTCAAGATCCGCGACGAGGTGACCGGTGCCGTCTTCGAGTGGGGCGTCGACAACTACGTCCGGCTCGACCCGTTCGTCGAGCCGGCCCACATCCTGGTTGTGCAGCGGTGACCGAGCTCGAACACGGCGAGCTGGTCAGCCTCGAGGAGTCCCGCGACCCCCTGTGGTTCAAGAGGGCGGTCTTCTACGAGGTGCTGATCCGTGGCTTCGCCGACAGCAACGGCGATGGCACCGGTGACATCTGCGGCCTCATCGGCAAGCTGGACTACCTGCAGTGGTTGGGGATCGACTGCATCTGGCTGCTGCCGATCTACCAGTCACCGCTGCGCGACGGCGGCTACGACATCAGCGACTTCCTGACGGTGCTGCCGGAGTTCGGCGACCTCGGCGACTTCGTGCAGCTGGTCGACGAGGCCCACAAGCGCGGCATGCGCATCATCGCTGACCTGGTCATGAACCACTCCAGTGACGCCCACCCCTGGTTTCAGGCATCCCGGTCCGACCCCTCGGGTCCCTATGGCGACTACTACGTCTGGTCCGACACCGACGAGCCCTACTCCGAGGCGCGCATCATCTTCGTCGACACCGAGCGGTCCAACTGGACCTACGACGAGGTCCGCGGGCAGTACTACTGGCACCGCTTCTTCAGCCACCAGCCCGACCTCAACTACGACAACCCCGCCGTCCAGAGCGAGATGATCGAGGTCCTGAAGTTCTGGCTGGAGCTGGGCATCGACGGCTTCCGGCTCGACGCCGTGCCGTACCTGTTCGAGCGGGAGGGCACCAACGGCGAGAACCTCCCGGAGACCCACGACTTCCTCAAGCGGGTCCGCAAGGAGGTGGACGAGCTCTTCCCCGACCGGGTCATGCTCTGCGAGGCCAACCAGTGGCCGCAGGACGTCGTCGAGTACTTCGGCGAGAACGGCGACGAGTGCCAGATGGCGTTCCACTTCCCGCTGATGCCCAGGCTGTTCATGGCCGTCCGCCGGGAGTCGCGCTACCCGATCTCGGAGATCCTCGCCAACACGCCGGCCATCCCCGACAACTGCCAGTGGGGCATCTTCCTGCGCAACCACGACGAGCTGACCCTGGAGATGGTCACCGACGACGAGCGCGACTACATGTACGCGGAGTACGCCAAAGATCCGCGGATGAAGTCCAACGTCGGCATCGCGCGCCGACTCGCCCCACTGCTCGAGAACAGCCGGGACCAGATCGAGCTTTTCACTGGGCTGCTGCTGTCGCTACCCGGGTCGCCGGTCCTCTACTACGGCGACGAGATCGGCATGGGCGACAACATCTACCTCGGTGACCGCGACGGCGTGCGGACCCCGATGCAGTGGAACGCCGACCGCAACGCCGGGTTCTCCACCGCCGACCCGCAACGGATGTACCTGCCACTGATCCTCGACCCGGTCTACGGCTACCAGGCCGTCAACGTCGACGCCCAGATGCGCTCGTCCACCTCGCTGCTGAACTGGACCCGCCGGATGCTCGAGATCCGCAAGCAGCACCCGGTCTTCGGGCTCGGGAGCTACGAGGAGCTCGGCGCGAGCAACCCGTCGGTCCTGGCGTACGTCCGCGAGTTCGGCGACGACCGGGTGCTTTGCGTCAACAACCTGTCGCGCTTCCCGCAGCCGGTTGAGCTTGACCTGTCGCGGTTCGAGGGCTCGGTCCCACGCGAGCTGTCCGGACAGGTCCCCTTCCCGAAGATCGGCGAGCTGCCCTACTTGTTGTCGCTGCCAGGGCACTCGTTCTTGTGGTTCGGCCTGGAGGTGTCTGAATGAGCACGCTGGAAGACCTGCTGCGCGAATGGCTGCCCACCCAGCGCTGGTACGGCGGCAAGGGCACGGCGCTCGCCGCCGTGACGATCGAGTCGTCGACCCCCCTGCTCGACGACGAGCCCCGGGTCGACCACCTGGTGCTGCGCACCGAGTCGGTGGCCGGCACGGTTGACCGCTACCAGCTGTTGCTCGGCCGCCGATCCGGCGAGGTCGAGGAGCGACTGCAGCACGTCGTCATCGGCGAGGTCGACGGGGCCACTCTCTACGACGCCGTGCACGACCCGGCAGCCACTGCCGCCGTGCTGCAGCACCTCGCGGTCGGTGGTCATCTCGGTGACCTCGAGTTCACCTGTGCTGCCGACCTCGACACCACGTTGACAGCGCGGGTCCTCACGGTCGAGCAGAGCAACACCTCGATCGTCTACGGCGACCGCTACGTCCTCAAGCTCTTCCGGCGACTGCAGCCCGGCGCCAACCCCGACATCGAGGTGACCAAGGCCCTCGCCGATGCCGGCAGCCCCCACGTGGCCCGACCGCTGGCCTGGGTCGACGGCACCATCGACCACACCATCACGACGATGGGACTCCTCCAGGTCTTCCTGCTCGGCTCCAGTGAGGGCTGGGCCACCGCGACGGCCAGCGTCCGCGACCTGTTCGCCGAGGGCGACCTGCATGCCGACGAGGTCGGCGGCGACTTCGCCGGGGAGGCAGAGCGTCTCGGCGGCGCCACCGCTGAGGTCCACGCCCTGATGGCTCAGGTCCTGCCCACGGCCTTCGCCGGCACCACGCAGTCCGAGGCCACGGCGCATCAGCTCCAGGAGCGGCTCGACGCCGCCCTGCTCGTCGTCCCCGAGCTGGCGCCCTATGCCGAGGACCTGCGGCGGGCCTACGAAGAGGTGGGTCGACGCACCGAGCCGGTCGCGGTCCAACGCATCCACGGCGACTTGCACCTCGGTCAGGTGCTGCGCACCCAGGAGGGCTGGGTGCTGCTCGACTTCGAGGGCGAGCCGGCGCGGCTGCTCTCGGAGCGCACTGCTCTGATGAGTCCGCTGCGCGACGTCGCGGGCATGCTGCGCTCGTTCGACTACGCGGCCCGCCACTTGCTTGCCGAGCGGGCGACGGCGGGCGGTGGGGGTGCACCTCAACTGACGTACCGGGCGCAGGAGTGGGCAGAGCGCAACCGCGCGGCCTTCTGTGACGGCTACACCCGTGCGGCAGGCATCGACCCGCGGGACGACCAGGTCCTGCTGCGGGCCTTCGAGCTCGACAAGGCGGTCTACGAAGTGGTCTACGAGGCCCGCAACCGACCCACCTGGCTGGCGGTCCCGCTGGGCTCCATCGAGCGACTGGTCGGGGCGCGCGCATGACCGAGACGCCGACACCGCGCAAGCGCGCGCCGCGTAAGGCTGCGGCCGCCTCCGTTGTCGACCACGCCGGTCCAGTGCCGGCCGCTCCCGCCCGCAGGCGGGCCACCAAGACGTCGCCCTCTGCCGCCGTCGGCACCGTTAATCATGAGCTGGCCCACGAGCTTGAGCAGGTCGCCGGCGGCGCACACCACAACCCGCACAGCGTGCTGGGCGCCCATGTAGTCGCGGCCGGGGTCGTCGTGCGGTCGCTACGACCGGGCGCCGAGCAGGTCGCCGTACGCATCGGCGAGCAGGTCACCCCCATGACGCACGTGCACGCCGGGATTTGGGAAGCCCATCTCGACGACGCGCAGCTGCCGGACTACCGGCTGGACGTGACCTACCACGGCACCACCTATCCGGCGGACGACCCCTACCGCTTCCTGCCGACGCTCGGCGAGGTGGACCTGCACCTCATCGGGGAGGGTAGGCACGAGGCGCTCTGGACCGTGCTCGGCAGCCACGTGCGCCACCTCGGCCCCGTCACGGGCGTCAGCTTCGCGGTCTGGGCCCCCAATGCCCGCGGGGTCCGGGTCGTCGGTGACTTCAACGGCTGGGACGGCAGCAGCCACCCGATGCGCTCTCTCGGCAACAGCGGCGTCTGGGAGCTGTTCGTCCCCGGGATCGCAGCGGGCACCCACTACAAGTTCGCCGTGCTCGGTGTCGACTCCACCTGGCGCGACAAGAGTGACCCGATGGCCCGGCGCACCGAGGTCCCGCCGCGCACTGCCTCCATCGTCGACGAATCCGACTACACCTGGGCAGACGATGCCTGGATGGCCCGGCGTGCGACCGTCCAGGCCCATGCGGCACCGATGAGCACCTACGAGGTGCACCTGGGGTCGTGGCGGCAGGGCCTGTCCTACCGGGAGCTCGCCGACGAGCTCGTGGACTACGTCAGCTGGCTGGGCTACACCCACGTCGAGCTGCTGCCCGTGGCCGAGCACCCCTTCGGGGGGTCCTGGGGCTATCAGGTCACCGGTTACTACGCACCCACTTCCCGATTCGGCAGCCCCGACGACCTGCGCTACCTCATCGACGCGCTGCACCAGGCCGACATCGGCGTCATCGTCGACTGGGTGCCGGCGCACTTCCCCAAGGACGAGTGGGCGCTGGCCCGCTTCGACGGCACGCCGCTCTACGAGCACGCCGACCCGCGCCGCGGCGAGCAGCTCGACTGGGGCACCTACGTCTTCGACTTCGGTCGCAACGAGGTCCGCAACTTCCTGGTCGCCAACGCGCTCTACTGGCTGCAGGAGTTCCACGTCGACGGTCTACGGGTAGACGCGGTCGCCTCCATGCTCTACCTCGACTACTCCCGCGAGGAAGGGCAGTGGGCACCCAACGAGTACGGCGGCCGCGAGAACCTCGACGCCGTGGCGTTCCTACAGGAGCTGAACGCCACCGTCTACAAGCACGTGCCCGGTGCCGTCACGATCGCCGAGGAGTCCACCGCCTGGCCGGGTGTCACCCGACCGACGCACCTCGGCGGCCTGGGCTTCGGCCTGAAGTGGAACATGGGCTGGATGCACGACTCGCTGGCCTACGTGGAGCACGAGCCGATCTACCGCGGCTACCACCAC
>JBKKBU010000021.1:0-20489 GCA_046713755.1 Mycobacteriales bacterium | reverse complement strand
CTGGGGGGCCAGGGCCGCTGCCGGTGCGTCGGGGGCGGGGGGCTGCTCGGGGGGCTGCGCGGTGCGGTTGGTGAAGGGGACCGTGAGGGTGCGGGCTCCGGGCACGGTTCCGCCCGGGCCGAGCGGCTGCGGCGGACCGCTGGTGGGGGGGCCGGTGGGGGTGCCGGTGGGGGTGCCGGTGGGGGTGAACGTCGCGGTCACCGACAGCGGCAGCCGGTCCCGCTCGAGGCCGGCGTCGAGGGTGAGCAGCGCGGCGAGCTCGCGCTCGCCGGGGGAGAAGCCCTGCCAGACGACGGCACCGAACTTCGTCACCGGCGGGTCGAACTCGCCGAGGGTGCGCGACTGCCGGGCGGGCCCGCGCTCCCTGATCGCGTAGTCGCCCGCGCCCGTCAACCGGAGCCGCTGCTCGAGCTCGACGACGGCCGGAACACCACTGCCGTCGATGCCGACGAGGACGACCTCGTCGTTGCGGACCGGACCCGGGACGAAGGAGACCAGACAGCGGTCCGGTCGACTGCCGACCGCACCACACAGCTCCGTGCTTTGGGCGTCCGCGGCCAGCGGCAGCGGGAGGGGGAGCGGCTCCGCCGCGGCTGGCGTCGCAGGCACCAGCAGCGCGGTGACCAGCGCCGCCACCTGAAGTCCCACCGCCCGCATGCTCCGGAGGCTAACGACTCGGCGGCTGACGCCCCGCGGCTGACGCCCCGCGGCTGGCGCCCCGCAGGTTGACGACCCCCTGCGCCGGCAGCAGGCAACGAGGCCCGCCTCCGGATGTGGCTATCTTGGATGGCGTGTCCCCGTGCGAGATCGCCACTTCTCGCTCGGGAATGGTGACCGGGCGTGATCACGGCTGCCCGCGGCTAGGTCCGACCGGTCGGGGTAGACAATGGAGAGGCCCCCGGGAGGGGGCTGTTTGTCGCTGATCTCAGGAGGAACCCCCGTGGACACCAAGGAAGCCCGCAACCAGCTTGAGCAGGTGCTGCGCGAGCTCGACGCCGCCACCACCACGCTGGAGGGCGACGAGGGCGGGGAGCCCGGGGAGACCAGTCACCTCGACCAGCACTCTGCAGACCCGGGGACCGAGATCTCCGACCTCGACCGCGAGACCGCTGTCCTCGTGCACGCCGACGCCCAGCGGGCCGAGGTCACTGCCGCCCTGGCTCGCCTCGATGACGGCACCTGGGGGATCTGCTCCGACTGCGGCAAGAAGATCCCCGCAGCGCGGCTCACCGCGCGACCCGAAGCCGCCCGCTGCATCGACTGCCAGAGCGCCTACGAGCTCCTGAGCGCCTAGCGACCTACCCCCATCACCCCGTGATCAACGGGAAGTTTGCCGCGCTGACAGAGCCACCCTGCGCGGCCACGTCCCCGTTGATCAACGCCGGATTTCCCGCGTACCCACGGGGGCGGAAACCGCGGGAAGTGCCGCGTTGATCACGGGGTGGGGGGTTGATCAAGGGGGGACGGCAGCGGCGGCGGGGGCTGTCAGGGGGGATGGGGGCTCTTAGGGGCGGCGGGCGCTGGCGACGAGGTGCAGGCCGGTGGACTCCCCGTTGCGGCAGGCCGCCAGCGCCAGCTCGGTCCGCACCAGGGTCTCGAGCGCGTCCGGCCCGCCCGCGGCGAGCGCGTGCTCCACGGTCGCCACGGACAGCACGGACCGCGGCCGGACCCACTCCACGTCCAAGCCCACGTCGGTGAGCAGCGCCTTCAGCTCCTCTGGCCAGAAGCAGCGCGTGACCGTTCCGTCGTCGGCGGGCACGAGCACGACGTCGGCCGACGGCACGTCGGCAAGCTCCGCCCAGCGGCCGCTGTCGGCCAGCCGGGCCAGGCCGAGCACGAGCGACTCGACGACGAGCAGCAGCCGGCCGCCCGGCCGCAGGACCCGCATGAGCTCAGCCGCCGTCACTTCAGCCGCCAAGCACATCGACAGCGCCCGACCCTCGGCGAGCACCGCGTCGCAGCTGTTGCTCGCCAACCAGTCCAGCGAGCGGGGGTCCGCGACCACGGCGCGCAGGCTGCCGGGACCGTCGATGTCCTTCGGCGGCACGGGTGCGAACGGCGGGCAGACGTGCACCACCTCGTGCCCGGCGGCGACCAGCTGCTCGGCATGGGTCGGTCCGCCCGACAGGTCGAGGACCCGGGCTGGGGACGCCGGTGCCCACGACGCGACCTGCGCGGCCGCTACCCGCTGGTAGAAGCGCCAGTAGGACGACGCGGGCGCCGGGACAGGGGACGTCACACCCGGCCTCCTACCCTCACGCAGGTGCGGATCACACCGATCGAGACACCCGGAGGTACGGCGGAGCTGTACTGCGACCTGCCGCGGGCCCAGATCGGTCTGCTGGTGCTCGGCCACGGGGCCGGCGGTGGCGTCGACGCACCCGACCTGCTGGCCGCCCGCGATGCGGCGCTGCGCTGCGACTGGGGGGTCGTCCGGGTGCAGCAGCCCTGGCGGGTCGCCGGCAGGCGGGTCGCGACGCCACCGCCGCGCCTGGACGAGGCTTGGCTCGCAGCCCTCGGTGAGCTGGTTGCCGCCCGGACCGGCCCGCTCGTCGTCGGCGGCCGGAGTGCCGGCGCACGGGTTGCCTGCCGCACCGCCACGCACCTCGGCGCCCATGCGGTGCTCTGCCTGGCCTTCCCCCTGCACCCACCCAACCGGCCGCAACGGTCCCGGCTGGAGGAGCTCCGTCGTCCGGTCGTGCCGCGCCTGGTCGTGCAGGGCAGCCGCGACGCGTTCGGGGTGCCGCAGGTCGAGACCGGTATCGACGTACGGGTCATCTCGGGCGCCGACCACGCCTTCCGGGCGCGCAAGGCCGACGGTCGCACCACTGCGGAGGTCCTGCACTAGGTCGGCGCCGCGACCAGTGCCCTCCTTCAGGCGCTGACCGGTCAGACGCTGACGTAGACCTCGGCGGCCACGTCGAGGCCGACGACCACGGTCACCCCGTCCACGTCGAGGGAGAGCTGCCCGTCAACGGACGCATCGGTCGGGGTGGTGACCACGACCCGCTGCCCTGGCAGCAGCCGACCAGCCTCCAGCTCACGCATGTGCACGAGGTGGGTCTGCAGGTGCTCGTCGATGCGACGCACCACGCACGACCCGCCCGCTGGAACGCTCGACAGCGGCTGGAGGGGTCCCTGGTCCACGACGTTCGCTGACCCCGGGATGGGGTTGCCGTGCGGGCAGACGCCCGGGTCGCCGAGCAGCTTCACCAGGTGCTGCTCCAGGTTGGGGCTGATGGCGTGCTCGAGACGGCAGGCCTCTTCGTGGACCTGGGACCCCGGCACCTTGAGGATGACGACCAGCAGCAGCTCGGCAAGCCGCTGGCGGCGCAGCATCGCGGAGGCGAAGGCGCGTCCCCTCGCGGTGAGGTGCAGCACGCGGACGCCGTCGAGCGTCACGTAGCCCTCGCGCTCGAGCCGCTTCACCGTCTCGGACACCGCAGGAGCCGAGACGCCGAGGCGATCGACGATGCGCGCCCGCATCGGGACGATGCCGGACTCCTCGAGCTCGAGGATCGTCTCGAGGTACTGCTCGACAGCGGGGTGGTGGCCTTCCGATCCTTGGAACATGACCGGAGCGTACGGCGGGGCAGGTGCGACCGCAGCGGAGCAGTTCGCGTCGTGCCGCAGCGAGCGCGATCACCGCACTAACCTCGGCGAATGCCGTCGCCGACTGTCGCGCGAGTCCGGCGCCGCCCTTCCCGCGGCGTGGTCGAAGGACTGCTCGCCATGGTTGGCGGGCTGTTGCTCGCGGTGCTCACCCGGCGCCCCCAGGACCTGTCGACCGCCGTGCCCGGAGCGGACGCTCGCGATCCGGTGCTGCTGTCCTGGATCCTGGCGTGGCCGGCACACGCGCTGACCCATGGCAAACGGCTCTGGGACGGCAACACCTTTGCGCCGCTCGACAACACGCTCGCCTTCAGCGACCCACTGCTCGGCTACCTGCCCTTCGGGCTGGTCGGGGAGGGACCGGATGCGGCGCTCGTGCGCTTCAACCTCGTGCTCCTGTTCGCGACCGGTCTGGCGTTCGCCGGGACGTGGGTGCTCGTCCGCCAGCTCGGCCTGGGTCGGACGGCAGCCCTGGTCGCGGCCGTGGCCTTCGCGGTCAACCCCTGGCGGGTCTCCCAGCTCAACCACCTCCAGGTGCTCTCGAGCGGCGGCATCCCGCTCGCGCTCGCGATGCTTGCCCGCGGGCACGGGATCCACCTCAGGACCGGATCCCGACCGATCCGCCCGGGCTGGGCCTTCGCTGGTTGGGTCACGGCCGCGTGGCACATGAGCATCGGGCCGGGGCTGGGCCTGCAACTGGGCTACCTGTTGGCGATCTGCACGGCGGTGGCAGGCCTCGCGGCGCTGCGCACGGGCCTTCGCGACCGGGTGTGGCCGGCCCGGCGCCTGCTCGTCGCGGACGCGATGGGACTTGTCGTCTTCCTCGGGGTGAGCCTCGTCCTGGCCCTGCCCTTCCTCAGCGCGGTCGATGACCACCCCGAGGCTCGTCGCAGCATCGAGGAGGTGCGGTTCTACTCACCACCTGCCACGGCGTTCGTCACGGCACCGGCGGACTCGTGGGCCTGGGGCCGCCCGAGCGCCGACCTCCGTGAAGGTGTTCTCGGGCTCAACGAGAAGGCACTGTTCCCCGGCGCCCTGGTGACGGTTCTGGCGGGCGTCGGGCTGCTGGCTGGTCCGTGGTCGCGGCGGCGGACGGTGGTGCTGGCGGGGGCGGTCGTCGTCATCGCCGTTTGCGCGCTGGGCACCTCCGGTCCGTGGGGCGGCCGGTTCTCGTACCTGCTGCTCTACGACTACCTGCCCGGCTGGCAGGGAGTCCGCACCCCCACCCGCCTGGTGACCACGGCATGGCTGGGCCTGGCTCTCCTCGCTGCGCAGGGGGGCACGGGGGGGCGATCCCGCGGCGACGACCGCCACGGGGGCCGGGCGCGACCGGGCGCCGGGTCGACCGGGGTCGCGCTCGCCTTCACGTTGACCGCCGTGGTCCTGCTCGAGGGCCTCGACACGGCGGTTCTGACACCGGTCCGGCCGCCACTCCAGTCGGTGTCGCTCCGCGACCTGCCGGGGTCGGTGCTCGTGCTGCCGAGCGAGGACAATGTCGACCAGGATGTGATGCGCTGGAGCACGGATGGCTTCCCGGCCATCGCGAACGGCGTCAGCGGGTTCACGCCGCAGCAGCAACGGGAGCTACGCGACGCGGCGGCCCTGTTGCCGGACCCCGGCGCGCTGGACCGCCTGCGCCGGGGTGGGGTCGGGAGCTTGGTGGTCCTGCCCGCGCTCCTGCCAGGGACCCGCTATCAGGCGCTTGACGTCCGCGCGCTCGCCGCGCTGCCTGGGGTTTCGGTCGACGATCGGGGTGACGCCGTCGTCGTGCTGATCGCCACCGCTCCCTGACGTGCGGATGGGGAATCGGCGCTCCAGGGCCGGTGTTGCAGCCATCACCGGACCACGCCGATCCGTCAGCTCGGAGGAACGCCCGCGATGGGGACATGCAGAGCCATCCGGTCAGCAGCGCGGGCGGAATCGCGCTCGACCTCGACCCGGCCCGCCGGTCGACCGGGCACCGGGGGTGTGAGCGCCGGATCTGTCGTACGACCTGCGTCTGTAGAGTCGGCCGTTCCGGAGAAGGTGGTGAGGACGGTCGAGCAGGAGACCAGCGAGCAGCGCAGCGCGCGCTTCGAGCGCGACGCCCTGCCGTTCCTCGACCAGCTCTACGCCGCCGCGCTGCGCATGACGCGCAACCCGCCGGACGCCGAGGACCTGGTGCAGGAGACCTTCGTCAAGGCGTTCGCGGCCTTCCACCAGTTCCAAGAGGGCACCAACCTCAAGGCGTGGCTCTACCGGATCCTCACCAACACGTTCATCAACACCTACCGCAAGAAGCAGCGCCAGCCGCTGCAGACGCCGACCGACGAGATCACCGACTGGCAGATCGCGGCCGCCGAGGCCCACACGTCGACCGGGCTGCGCAGCGCCGAGATGGAGGCGCTCGACCACCTCCCGGACTCCGACGTCAAGGAAGCCCTGCAGCAGCTGCCCGAGGACTTCCGGATGGCGGTCTACCTCGCTGATGTCGAGGGCTTCGCCTACAAGGAGATCGCCGAGATCATGGGCACTCCGATCGGCACGGTCATGTCGCGGCTGCACCGCGGTCGGCGCGGGCTCAAGCGGTTGCTCGCTGACTACGCAGTGGAGCGCGGTCTGGTCAAGGCGGGGGCGGACGAATGAGCTGCGGCGACCCTCACGAGACCCCCTGCAGCGAGGTGCTCGAGCAGGTCTACCTCTACCTGGACCAGGAGCACGACGACGACCACCACGGCCAGATCCGGCTGCATCTCGACGAGTGCGCGCCGTGCCTGCGGGAGTACGGCCTGGAGCAGGCCGTGAAGTCCCTCGTCGCGCGATGTTGCGGCGGCGACGTGCCGCCGGCCGACCTCCGCGAGCGCGTCATGCTGCGCATCCAAGAGGTCCGCATCGAGATCGACCACGTGGAGTTCCGCGCCGACTAACGTGCCCGCATGACCTGGTTGGTGACCGGCGGAGCCGGCTACATCGGTGCCCATGTCCTCGACGCCTTCCGCGCCGATGGCAGGGCTGCCGTCGCGCTCGACGACCTGTCCACCGGTGCGGCTGCGCGCGCCGGTGACACCCCGCTGGTCGTCGGCTCCGTCCTCGACGGCGAGCTGGTCCGGCGCACGATCCAGGAGCACGCGGTCACGGGCGTCGTGCATATCGCAGCCAAGAAGCAGGTCGGGGAGTCCGTCGCCGATCCGCTGAAGTACTGGACGGAGAACCTCACCGGCCTGGTCACCTTGTTGGAGGCCTGCCGCGACGGTGGCGTCGAGTCGTTCGTCTTCTCCTCCTCGGCGGCCACCTACGGCCTGCCGGACGTCGACCTCGTCACGGAGGACACCCCGGGCGCACCGCTGTCGCCGTACGGCGCCTCGAAGCTCGTCGGTGAGTGGGTCATGAAGGACTGCGGGACCGCCTTCGGGTTGCGCTCCCATGCGCTGCGCTACTTCAACGTCGCCGGCTGCGCGACCCCTGAGCTCGGCGATGTGGGGGTCTTCAACCTCATCCCGATGGTCTTCGAGCGGCTGCAGGCCGGCGAGCGTCCCCGGGTGTTCGGTGGCGACTACCCGACGCCGGACGGGACCTGCGTGCGCGACTACGTGCATGTCGCCGACATCGCTGCGGCCCACCTCGCGTCGGCTGCGGCGCTGGAAGGCGGCGCGGCCAGTGAGACCTACAACATCGGTCGCGGCGAGGGCTCGTCGGTGCTGGACGTGATCGGGGTCGTCGGCGAGGTCACCGGCCTCGACGTCACGCCCGAGGTCGTCGATCGGAGGCCGGGCGACCCGGCTCGGGTGGTCGCCGCCGTCGACCGGATCCGCGACGGTCTGGGCTTCGAGGCCGAGCACGACCTGCACGACATGGTGGCGAGCGCCTGGGCGGGCTGGCAGCTGCGTCACCCCTGATGCGCGTCCTCGTCACCGGCGCAGCCGGTTTCCTGGGCTCGCACCTGGTCGACCGGCTCCTTGCCGACGGCCACCACGTGATCGGGATCGACGACCTGTCGACCGGTCGGCTCGACCGCCTCTCCGACGCCCGTCGGGCAACCGGCCTGTCCTTCAGTCGGCTGTCCGTCCTCGACGACGGGCTGCCGACCCTCGTCGCGCACGCCCGGCCGGAGGTCGTGTGCCATCTCGCCAACGCCCGCGGCGACGGGCTGCACGAGGCTCGGGTGAACACGCTCGGGACGGCCGCCGTACTCGCTGCGGCCGAGGCCGCCGGCGTCCGCAAGCTGGTGCTCGCCAGCGACGCTGCCGTCTACGGGCGGCCTCGTCGCCTGCCGGTCTCGGAGCGGGCGGGCCTTGCACCACGCACGTCGTACGCCGCCTCGCTGGCCGCCGCCATGGTGCTGCTCGATGCGGCAACGGTGTCGACGACGACGCTGGTCTTCGGGCGGATCTACGGGCCCAGGCAGGAGACCGGTGCGGTCGCCATGTTCGCCAGGGCCCTCGCGGCCGGCCGGCCGGTCACGGTCTTCGGCGACGGCGGGACCGTGCGGGACTGGCTCTACGTCGACGACGCGGTGGACGCCGTCCTGCGCGCGCTGGGCGACCGGGCGGCCGGCCGCCGGCTCAACATCGGCTCCGGGCGCGGGCTGTCGGTGACCGACCTGCACGCGGCGGTGGCGCTCGTCGCAGGGGTGTCACTCGTCCCCGACCGGGCGCCCGCGATCCCGGGCGAGCTGGCGTCGCTGGTGCTCGAGGTGGGTGCGGCCCGCCGGGCGCTGGGCTGGGAGCCGTTCACGCCGCTCGCCGCCGGCCTGGCGGCGACGAGCGCAGCCCTGCGCCCGCCGGCTGGGCGCGCGGTGTGAAGCCGGCGTGCGGGTCAGGCGTTGGGGCGGTTGCCGTGGTTGGCCTTGCTCTTCTTGCGGGCGCGACGCTTGCGGCCTCTCTTGGCCATGGGGACTTTCCTCTCGACAGGGCTTGACGTTGGCCCACAGGGTTGCACAGAATGCGCTATGAGCGCAGGGCGCTCAAGTACCTGGAGCGATAAGGAGGCAGTCATGCAGGTACGGCGCTGGGATCCGTTTACGGTGCTGGCCCGGATGGACCGGGAGTTCGACGATGTCGTGAAGCGCACCTGGGGGGACACCGCCCAGGCGGGGTTCGTCCCGCCGTGCGAGGTCGTTCGACGCGGTGAGGACGTGGCCATCCGGTTCGAGCTGCCCGGGGTCGACGTCGCGCGCGACGTGACGATCGAGGTGGAGCGCGGCCGGCTGGTGGTGTCGGGAGAGCGGCGCGACCCGATCGGTGAGGATCGCTCCGGTCTGCTGGTCCGTGAGCTGCGCTACGGCGCGTTCCGCAGGGAGTTTGCGCTGCCCCAGGGCATCTCGCCCGAGCAGGTCGAAGCGGCGTACGACGCCGGCATCCTCGACGTGACGGTCAAGGCGGTGGTGGCGCCCGAGCCCACGCCGGTGAAGGTGCCGATCACGACGGTGAGCGGCGCACGTCCTGCGGTCGTGGAGCACGAGGAGCAGGGCGCAGTCGGGGCCTGACCCGAGCTGCGGGAAGGTCGGGAGGGGCGGACCGATCGGGTCCGCCCCTCACGGCAGCCGCGGCTGGCGGCCGAGCAGGCCCAGGAGCACGAGCTGGGCCAGCCCCGCAGCGATGAGCACGTCCCCCGGGGAGACCACCTCCGGCCGGAGCGGCATCCGCACCGGCACCACGTCGCCGAGGTAGGGCAGGCGCGTGGCGGCGTCGGCGAGCTCGTGGCGCGGATCCACCTCGCTGAGCAGATCCTGGGTCGAGACGCCCGCTCGCCCCGAGGCGTGGGCCGAGACCGGCATGGCGCCGTTGGCCCCGACGACGAAGGCGTTCGCGAGCAGCCCGAGGGCGACCAGGCCGGTGCCCCGGACGCCGCGGTTGCGGACGAGGAACACCGCGACGCACCCGGCCGACCCGGCCAGGCCGGTCGGGTAGAGCGGTCCGCCGACGACCAGGCCGATCAGCTGCGCGAGCAGCGCCAGCGGCACCAACGCGCTGCTGCGCAGGGCCACCCGGCCGAGCTGGTCCAGGCTGCCCCCGGCGACCAGACCCGCGACGAGCGCGACAGCCAAGGCGACCAGGACGAGGACCACGCCCCTAGTGTGGCTGCCGTGCCGTTCGAGACCGTGCTCGTCGCCGACCGGGGGGTCATGGGTGCCCGCGTCGTGCGGGCGGTGCAGGCGCTCGGGGCGCGCGCCGTCACGGTGCACCTCGACGGTGAGAAGGGCTTCGGCGACGAGTCGGTGCTGCTCGGCGGCCCCGGTTCTGACGCCGACGTCGTCAAGGTCGTCGAGGCGGCCAGGCAGTGCGGCGCCGACGCCGTGCACCCGGGTGCCGGACCGCTGGCCGCGGATCCTGGTCTGGCCCGGGCCGTCCTCGAGGCGGGGTTGGTCTGGATCGGCGCCCCACCAGAGCACCTCGGTGCTACGCCGGTGCTGCCGGCCAGCCGCTCCGAGACCCAGTGCCTCGACGGTGTCCCGATCGACGTCCGCGAGGTCCACGACGGCTGCGTCCGCTCCGTCGGCGTCGGGTCGTCGACGGTCGCCGCGCCGGCCGGTTTCGTCACGCTCGTCGGTGACGTGGTGGTCCCGCACCTGACCGTCGAGCACGTGGTGACGGAGGAGGCGCTGGGGGTCGATCTGGTTGCCCTGCAGCTGCGGACCGCGGCCGGTGAGGACGTGCCCTTCGAGCTCGTGCGCCGGCCCGCCGTCGGCGTGGTGCTGCGGGGTCACGGAGTGGTCACCGGCCTGCGGTGGCCGGACGGCGTCCGGGTGGAGACCGGCTGCCACGAGGGCCAGCCGGTGCCGTACGACGGGATCGTCGCCGTCCTCGCCTGCGCTGCTGCCACCGCCGAGGAGGCGGTCGCGAGGTTGCAGACCGCGCTGTCGCAGACCGTCATCGAAGGGGCGACCGTGACGGTGCCCGACCTGGGAGGGACCAGCCTGTGAGTGACCTGCCTGTGAGTGACCTGACGACGACGCGGGACGGCCTGGTGCTGCGACTGCACATCGACCGCGAGCCCAAGCGCAACGCCCTCAACGGCGCCGTCCTGCGCGCCATCCTGGCCGCCCTGCAGGACCCCGGTGACGCCAGGGTCATCGTGCTGACGAGCGCCGGTGAGCGGGTGTTCTGCGCTGGCGCCGATCTGGTTCAGATGGCGCCCGATGCCACCGGTCTGGAGGTGCACGAGGGCCGCGGGCTGTTGCGGGAGGTCGTGCTCGCCATGCGGGACTGCCCCGTCCCGGTGGTCGCCGGCGTCCAGGGACTCTGCCTCGCCGGCGGGGTCGGGCTGGTGCTCGGCTGCGACCTGGTGGTCGCCGCGGACAACGCCGCGTTCGGCCTGCCGGAGGTCGACCTCGGGCTCTGGCCGTTCATGGTGAGCGCGCTGCTCGGTCGGCACGTCAGTCCCAAGCGCGCCATGGAGATGATGCTGTCCGGCCGTCGGGTGCCGGCCGCGGAGGCTCTCGAGATGGGATTGCTCTCGCGCGTCGTCCCCGCCGCTGACCTCGCCGCCGAGGTCGAGCAGCTCGTGCAGCAGCTCGCCGCGAAGCCGCCGGTAGCCGTACGGCTGGGCAAGGCGGCCTTCCACTCCGCCATGCAGTCCTCGCTCGAGGCCGGGCTCGCGGCCATGCAGGCCCAGCTGTCGCTGCTCAACACCACCCAGGATGCCTCCGAGGGCGTGACGGCGTTCCTGCAGAAGCGGCCGCCGACCTGGACCGGTCGCTGAGCCGTATCGACCGGTAAGGCTGTACCGACCGGTAAGGCTGTACCGACCGGTAGGGCTGTACCGACCGGTAGGGCTGTACCGACCGGTAGGTCAGCTGCCCGCCGTACGCTCGGCCCATGAGCACCGAGACGCCTGCCGAGGACAAGACCACGGCCAGCCACGACCCCGACCGCCCGCAGGCGCTGCTGGACTTCGTGACCCAGGGCTGGGCGAGCCGGGTCGCCGAACTGCCCGCCCCGAGCCCCTCGGTGCCGTTCCGCCAGGCGCGCCGGCAGGCCGTCGCCGCGCGGTTCCCTGGCGAGTGGGTCGTCGTCCCGACCGGCACCTACAAGGTGCGGGCCAACGACACGGACTTCCGCTTCCGCCCGGGTAGCGACTTCGCCTGGTTGGTCGGCTCGCACGAGCCCGACGCGGTGCTGGTGATCGACCCGCAGGGCGCCTCGACGCTCTACCAGATGCCGAGCGCCGACCGGTCGACCGCAGCGTTCTTCACCGACCGCGTCTACGGCGAGCTGTGGGTCGGTGCCCGCCCGACGCTGGCCTCGGTGAGCGCGCTGCTCGGCATCGACGTCCGACCGCTCGAGGAGTTGGAGAAGGCCCTCGAGGCGGTGCAGCCGGCGCGGGTGCTGCGCGGGTGCGACCTCCGGGTCGACGCCCTGCTCGCCGGGGATGAAGAGATGGACAAGGAGCTGGCCGTGGCGCTCTCGGAGCTGCGCCTGGTCAAGGACAGCCACGAGATCGACCAGCTCCAGCAGGCCGTCGACGCCACCGCCCGCGGCTTCGAGGACGTCGTACGTCAGCTGCCACAGGCCGTGGCCACGAGCGAGCGCTGGGTCGAGGGGGTCTTCGGGCTGCGGGCCCGGGTCGACGGCAACGACGTCGGCTACGGCTCGATCTGCGCGGCCGGTGCGCATGCCTGCGTCCTGCACTGGACCGACAACGACGGCCCCGTGCGGGAGGGCGAGCTGATGCTGCTCGACATGGGCGTGGAGGGCCATGAGCTCTACACCGCCGACGTGACCCGCACGATCCCGGTCAACGGCACCTTCACACCCCGTCAGCGGGAGGTCTACACACTGGTCTACGAGGCGCAGGAAGCGGCCATCGCGGCCTGCCGCCCCGGCGCGGACTTCCTCGACCCCCACCGTGCCGCTATGCAGGTGCTCGCGCACGGCCTGCAGCGGCTGGGCGTCCTGCCAGACGCCGAGGCAGCGCTCGCCGAGGACCAGCAGCTGTACCGGCGCTACACGCTGCACGGCACCAGCCACATGCTCGGTATCGACGTGCACGACTGCGCCAAGGCCCGTGACGACCTCTACCACAAGGGTCCGCTCCAGCCCGGCTACGTCCTCACCGTCGAGCCCGGGCTCTACTTCCAGCCCGATGACCTCACGGTGCCCGCGGACCTGCGCGGCATCGGCGTGCGCATCGAGGACGACATCGTGATCACGGCCGAGGGCTGCCGCAACCTGTCGGCCGGGCTGCCGCGGCATCCCGACGAGGTCGAGACGTGGATGGCAGGCCTGCGATGACCGCGCTCAACGAGGTGCGGGCCGAGCTGGTCGGCAGCGTGCACGAGGTGCTGGTCGCCACGGGGGCGACGGTGGCGGTCGGCGACGTCTTGCTCGTGCTCGAGTCGATGAAGATGGAGATCCCCGTCCTCACCGAGGCGGCGGGCACCGTCACCGAGCTGGCCGTGGTCGTCGGGGACGTCGTACAGGAAGGTGACCTGCTCGCGCGGATCGGCCAGCCCAACATCGGCTAGGCCAGTGGGGTCAAGGAAGGCGCGGCAGACGCCGAAGAGGCACAGGTGACGTCCTCGATCGAGCCCTTCCTGCGCGCACTGGTGGAGTGCGGCGGTTCCGACCTGCACTGCAAGGTCGGCTCCCCGCCCCGAGTGCGCATCGACGGCCGGCTGCGCAAGCTGCAGACCCGCGACCTGACCAGCGCTGACACCGAGCAGATGGTCAACGAGGTGCTCCGCGAGGACCTCGTCGAGGAGTTCCATCGCACCAACGAGGCTGACTTCGCCTACTCGCTGTCCGGCGTGGGCCGGTTCCGCGTCAACGCCTTCCGCAGCCGCGGCTCGGCCGGCCTGGTCTTCCGCCGCGTCTCGGTCGGCGCCATCCCGCTGACCGACCTCGGGCTGCCGGCGGTGCTCGCCTCGCTGGCCATGGAGCCCCGCGGGCTGGTGCTCGTCACCGGTCCGACGGGATCGGGCAAGACCACCACGCTCGCCGGGATGATCGACCACATCAACAGCAACAAGGAGGTGCACGTCGTCACGATCGAGGACCCGATCGAGGTGCTGCACTTCGACAAGATGGCCATGGTCAACCAGCGCGAGGTCCGGGTCGACACCGAGGACTTCGTGACGGCCATGCGCGCCGCCATGCGGCAGGACCCCGACGTCATCCTGGTCGGCGAGATGCGCGACCACGAGACCGTCAAGGCGGGCCTCGCGGCGGCCGAGACCGGCCACTTCGTCATGTCGACGCTGCACACCACCGACGCGGCCGAGACCGTCAACCGCATCATCGACTTCTTCCCGCCGCACGAGCAGAAGCAGGTCCGGCTCGCGTTGGCCGGTGCGCTGCGCGGCATCATCTGCCAGCGCCTCGTGCCCCGCGCCGACGGCGAGGGCCGCTGCGTGGTCATGGAGATCGCGGTCAACACCGGCCGCATCGCCGACGCGATCGCCGACCCCGACAAGACCAGCTCGATCCCGCAGCTGATCTCCGAGGGCTCCTACTACGGCATGCAGACCTTCGACCAGCACCTGGTGTCGTTCATCCGCGATGGCGTCATCACGCTGGAAGCGGCCATGGCCGCGTCCACGAGCCCGCACGACCTGACCGTCGAGCTCCGCCGCCTCGGCCTGGTCGCGTAACCGGAGCTGCCGACGTCCCGACGTCCCGACGTCCCGACGTCCCGACGTCCCGCCTCAAGATCAAAGGCACATCCGCACGCTTTTCAGCCCGAAGAACCGTGCTGCTGTACCAGTGATCATGAACGGGCGGGCCATCACCGGGCGCGCCGACGTGGGGATCGTGGGGATCACGTGTCATCCGCGCGTAAGGAACAGCGGGGATGCGGAGGACACGCGCGCGCGGTTGAGTGCGGCATGGCCATCACCATGTACGGCACGAGCTGGTGCTCCGACTGCAAGCGCGCCAAGCAGTTCTTCGGCGAGCAGCGCGTGCAGTACGCCTTCGTGGACGTGGACGCCGATCCCGCGGGTCGCGCGATCGTGCAGGGTCACAACGACGGCAAGGACATCATCCCGACCATCGTGTTCGACGACGGCTCCATTCTCGTCGAGCCCAGCAATGCCGAGCTCGCCGCCAAGCTCGGCCTGCAGACGCAGGCCAAGAACGCCTTCTACGACCTGATCGTCGTCGGCTCCGGCCCGGCCGGGCTGACCGCCGCGCTCTACGCCGCACGCGAGGGACTCTCGGTGCTGGTCGTCGAACGTGGCGGGGTGGGCGGGCAGGCCGGCGTCACCGAGCGGCTCGACAACTTCCCGGGCTTCCCGGAGGGCGTCACGGGCGACGACCTCGCGTCCAGGCTGCGCCAGCAGGCCGAGCGCTTCGGCGTAGAAGTGCTTGCTGCGCAGGAGGTCACCGGCATCGCGCCAGACGGCTCCTACCGCTACGTCACGACCGGTGACGGCACGACCTACGGCGCCTTCGCGGTGCTGCTGGCACTTGGTTCGACCTACCGGCGGCTGGGCGTCGATGGCGAGGACGACCTGATCGGCGCGGGAGTGCACTTCTGTGCCACCTGCGACGGCCCGTTCTACAGGGGCAAGCGGGTGGTCGTCATCGGCGGTGGCAACAGCGCCGGTGAGGAGAGCATCTTCCTGACCCGCTTCGCCGAGCACGTCACTGTCGTCACCCGTGACGACGCGCTGTCGGCCAGCAAGGTGGTCGTGCAGAAGCTCGAGAGCAACGCCAAGATCACCGTCGTCACCGGTGCGACGCCGACCGGCTTCGCGACGGCCGACGGCAAGCTGCGAGGGCTCGTGGTGGACCGGGCCGGAACCAGTGAGGAGATCCCCGCCGACGGCGCTTTCGTCTTCATCGGACTGACCCCCAACAGTGCGTTGGTCGTGGACCTGGTGGACCTTGACGAGGCAGGTTTTGTCGTAGCAGACCCCGGCATGCAGACCAGCGCGCCCGGCATCTTCGTCGCCGGCGACGTGCGGAGCGGGTCGACCAAGCAGGCGGCCAGTGCGGCCGGCGAGGGAGCGGCGGCGGCACTGGCGATCCGGCGCTACGTCGAGCCGCTCGCCTCGGGACTGCGGCCGGGGCTGACCCCGGAGGTCGCAACCGCCTGACTGGCCTCCCGGGTGCCGTGCTCGACACATCGGGCCGTCCAGCCGGTCGGCACCACCTGCACGACCATCCGGCGGCGGCAGTGGGCGCAGTAGCGCGGCGGATCCAGCTCGCGGGCCGGCCGGCAGCCGGCATGCCCCTCGGCGGTGAGCTCCTCGCCGCACTGGTCGCACCACGGGACCAGTGGCAGCGCAAACCCCATCAGGTCGACTCCCGGCTCGGGTACCCAGTCGAAGGACGGCGTGCGCAGGAAGCCGAGCCGTGCGTAGAGCCGGTGCGCGGTCGTCATCATCGGCCGGGTGGAGAGCCGCACCACCTGGCAGTCGTCGGCGCGAGCGGCCTCGAGGCAGGCCCGCACCAGGGCCTCCCCGGCGCCGCTGCCCCGGGCCGACGGATCCACCACAAGCATGCGGATCACGGCCTCCCCGGGAGCGGACTGCTCCGCCCAGGGGCCACCGCGGGTCGCGACGGTCACGCCGCCGACGACTCGGCCCTCGTGCTCAGCCACGAGCACTGTGGCAGAACTCGCACGGCCGGCCACATCGCGCAGTGCGGACTCGTAGCCGGTCTCACCGAAGCCCTCGGTGAGGTACACGGCGGCAGTCAACTCGGCAAGGGCCTCGACATCGCGGGGCTCGAGACGGCGGACGGTGAGCACGCCGCCGATCCTGACGCATGGGCGTCTAGCGGTAGCAGTGGCCCCCGCGGAGCCGGTGCGGCTGCCAGTCGCGGCCGTCGCGGCTGTCGGCGCCGAACCGCAGCCCGAGCGCGAGGGCGAGGGCGAAGACACCGAGGACGAAGAAGAACTCCATTGCTGACCTCCCATCGACCACGTGGGTCGTGAGCCCCCTGTGCGCCCGCGAAGGGCACTGCGCCAGTGGCAGGACTGCGCCAGGTCACGCGTTTTCTGCCACACTGCTCGCATGGTGCTGCAGGACGTGTGCGCGGTGGTCTGCCGGGACGTCGCTCCCTTCGAGCTGGGGGTCGTGTGCGAGGTGTTCGGGCTTGACCGGTCCGACCAGGGGCTGCCGGTCTTCGACTTCGCGGTGGTTGCCGCGGAGGAGCCGCCGCTGTTCGCCACGGGCGGTCTGGTCATCGACACCCCGCACCGCCTCGACCGGCTGCACACCGCCGACCTCATCGTCATCCCGTCCTGGCGGTCGCTGACCGAGCTGCCGCCCGAGTGCCTCGTCGCGGCATTGCGCGACGCACTCGACCGGGGCGCGCGCGTGCTGTCGGTCTGCAGCGGTGCCTTCGTGCTCGCCCACGCGGGGCTGCTCGACGGCCTGCGCGCCGCCACCCACTGGCGCTACGCCGCGGCGCTCGCCGAGATGTTCCCGGCGATCGAGGTCGACGCCGACGTCCTCTACGTCGACGCCGGGCAGATCATCACCAGCGCGGGCACGGCCGCCGGCATCGACGCCTGCCTGCACATCCTGCGCCAGGAGCACGGCCACGCCGTCGCCAACGCCGTGGCCCGCCGGATGGTGGTTCCACCCTTCCGCGACGGCGGCCAGGCGCAGTACGTCGAGACGCCCATGCCGGTGCTGCGACAGGCCGGCACGGAGGAGCTCGCCGGCGTCCTCGACTGGGCAGTCCTGCACCTGGACGAGCTGCTGTCGGTCGACGTGCTCGCCCAGCGGGCCCACATGAGCCCGCGGACCTTCGCGCGGCGCTTCCGCGAGGCCACCGGGACCACGCCGCACCAGTGGCTGCTCGGGCAGCGGATCGCCCATGCGCAGCTGCTGCTCGAGCAGGGCCTGTCGGTGGAGCAGGTGGCGCGGCGGTGCGGCTTCGGCAGCGCGGCGACACTGCGGACGCAGTTCAGCCGGTGGAGAGGTACGTCACCCAGCGCCTACGCGCGAGCCTTCCGCGCAGCGGGGTAGGACGACGGGATGTTCTTCTTCTTCAGCAACCGCCTCGGCTGCGCCGGCTCGCTCCTGCTCTCGCTGGCCCTCACCGGACTGCTCCTGCTGGTCCTACGCGCCTTCTGAGCTCCTCGCAAGGGGCGCGGGCGGGGCAGGTCGTGAGGTGGTCGCCCACGAGGCCGTGCGCCTGCATGAGCGAGTAGACCGTCGTCGGGCCGACAAAGACGAACCCGGCCCGCTTCAACTCCTTCGCGAGGGTCACCGAGGCCGCCGTCGTGGCCGGGACGTCGGACCAGGCGTCGTACGCCGGACTCGGCACGGCTGCCTGCGCCCACAGCAGGCTCGGCAGCCCGCCCCGCTCGCGCAGGGCCACGGTGGCGCGGGCGTTGGTGACGCAGGCCCGCAGCTTCGCGCCAGAGCGGATCAGTCGCTGGTCGAGCAGCAGGGGAGCGAGGTCGCTTTCGTCGTACGCCGCGACGACGTCGGGGTCGAAGCCCGCGAAGACCTCGCGCAGCGCCGCGCGCTTGCGCAGCACGGTGATCCAGGCGAGCCCGGCTTGGAAGCCCTCGAGGCAGACCTTCTCGTAGAGCCCCTGCTCGGTGAGGACCGGCCGGCCCCACTCGGTGTCGTGGTAGGGCTCGTAGAGCGGGTCGCCGTCCCCGAAGCACCGGCTCACAGGGTGGCGGCGAGCCCCTTCAGGGGCATCTGGAGGTCGGCGAGCATGTCGAGGTCCTGGGTCGCTGGGCGGCCCAGGGTGGTGAGGTAGTTGCCGACGATCACGGCGTTGATGCCGCCGAGCATGCCGTCCTTCGCGAGGTCGCCGAGGGTGATCTCGCGGCCGCCGGCGAAGCGCAGGATGGTGCGGGGGAGGGCGAGCCGGAAGACCGCGATCGCCTGCAGCGCCTCGGTGGCCGGCATGACCGGCAGGTCACCGAACGGCGTGCCGGGGCGGGGATTGAGGAAGTTCAGCGGCACCTCGTCGGGGGCCAGGGAGGCGAGCTCGGCGGCGAACTCAGCGCGCTGCTCGAGCGTCTCGCCCATGCCCAGGATGCCGCCGCAGCAGACCTCCATGCCGGCCGCGCGGACCATGGACAGCGTCTCCCAGCGCTCTTCCCAGGTGTGCGTCGTGACGACGGCCGGGAAGTGCGAGCGCGCGGTCTCGAGGTTGTGGTTGTAGCGGTGCACCCCGATGGCGGCGAGCCGGTCGACCTGGTCCTGGGTGAGCATCCCGAGGCTGCAGGCGACCTGGATGTCGACGGCCTCCCGGATGGCCGCGACGCCGGCCTCGACCTGGGCCATGAGCTTCTCGTCCGGACCCCGCACGGCGGCCACGATGCAGAACTCGGTGGCACCGGTGGCCCGGGTCTCGACGGCGGCCTTCACCAGCGAAGGGATGTCCAGCCAGGCCGCGCGCACCGGGATCGCGAACAGCCCCGACTGGCTGCAGAAGTGGCAGTCCTCCGGGCAGCCGCCGGTCTTGAGCGACACGATGCCCTCGACCTCGACCTCGGGCCCGCAGTGGCGCAGGCGCACCTGGTGCGCCAGCTCGAGCAGGTCCGGCAGCCGGTCCTCGGGCAGCCGCAGGCAGGCCAGCGCCTGCTCCTGGCTGAGTCCTACGCCGCGCTCGAGCACCTGCTCGCGCGCCACCTCCAGCCCGTCCACCATCAGCCCGGTCGCCCGCAGAGTGTGCCAGGCCGGGGACAGCCGGGGATCAGGCGGGCATCAGGCGGGATACGCCGCCTTGAACTCGGTCGGGTCGAACACGCCGCCGAGCTGTCGGCCGATCCCGGACCGGGCCGCCGCGAGGAAGTCCTCCCGCCCGAGGGCCCCGCAGCCCATGCGGACCACACCGGCCAGGGGACGGGCGGCGAGCGTCTCGAGGTCACGCAGGTTGGCCCGGCAGGCCAGGTCAGGGTCGGTCGGCCAGTCACCGACCACCACCCCGGCCAGGTCGATGCCACGGTGGGCCAGTGCTTCGAGCGTGAGCGCCGTGCTGTTGAGCGTGCCGAGGCCGGCGGTGGCGACGATCAGCACCGGTGCGCGCAGGGTGCGGGCCAGGTCGGCGAGGGTGAGTCCGTCCTCGTCGAAGCGGACCAGCAGGCCGCCGGCGCCCTCCACCAGGACCAGGTCGTGGGTGTTCTGCAGCGCCAGCAGCCGCTGCGTGAGCTCGGCGAGGTCGATCGCCGGTCGGCCGGAAAGCCGGGCTGCCGCAGCGGGTGAGAGTGGATCGGGGTAGCGGGCCAGCTCGACGAGGGTGTCGGCCCCGGACAGCCGCCCGACCTCGGCCAGATCGCCGGGCTCGTCGTCGGAGACCCCGGTCTGGGCTGGCTTGACCACGGCCACCCGGGCCCCTCGGTCGAGCGCGAGGACCGCGAGCGCCGCGGTGACGACGGTCTTGCCCACGCCGGTCCCTGTGCCAGTCACCACCAGCGTCGTCACGGCCGCGACCCTAGCCCGCCAGCCCTGAGGTGACTTCCGCCACCGTGCATGCCATGTTCACGCCGCTGTCGCCCGGGGAAGGCAACCGGTTGTCAGCATCGTGCGTCAGGAGCAGTACCGGTTCGATCGCAGGAGGCCCCCGTGCTTGCTCTTCCGCTGGATCCCGACACCGCTACCTCGATCACCGTTCCTCCCGTCCCTGACGGGGCCGGCTTCGGGATCGCGACCTGGCCCGACGAGGCGGCGTTCATCGCCGGTGACGCGCGCCGCCGGACCTCCGCTGAGGTCGACCTGGGGGCCACCTGGCGCCGACCGGGCTGCGAGGACGCCTGGCGGCTGGCCTGGCTCGCCGAGACCGGTGAGCTCTACGTGTGCCGCTTGGCCGGCTACCCCGCGCACTGCACCGATGTGACCGTGCTGGCCGTGGTGGCGACGGAGCACGACCTCGACGTCCTCATCGAGGGCTGGCGCGACCACCGGGCCGACCCCGACGGCCTGACCTGGTTGGCGTCCCGGCTGACCCCCAGCCCCCGCCCCGCCGACTGACCTACCC
>JBKKBU010000020.1:0-4251 GCA_046713755.1 Mycobacteriales bacterium | reverse complement strand
ACCTCATGTATGAGGGCGGCATCTCCAAGATGCGCTGGTCGATCTCCGACACCGCCGAGTTCGGCGACTACGTCACGGGACCGCGGATCATCACCGCCGACACCAAGGCGGAGATGAAGCGGGTGCTTGCTGAGATCCAGGACGGCACCTTCGTCAAGCACCTCATCGCTGACGACGAGGCCGGCGGTCCCGAGCTGGCCCAGCACCGTAAGGAGGGAGCGGAGCACCCCATCGAGGTCGTCGGTGCCAAGCTCCGCCCGATGATGGCCTGGATCGACGACAGCGGCGAGTAGTCCCCGCCCTCCCGCAACGTCCGCTCGACCGGGACACGGCCGCGCTGCGCGCGAGCGGACGTTGCGGAGGGGGGCCGTGGCCGGTGTCACGCCTCGCGGCGGGCGATCGGCCCGCGTCGCCCACGTACGATCACGGTCTGCAGTCGCGCGCTGGTGCGCCCGGAAGCAGCCCCTGAACCCACCCGGAGGACCCTGCCGTGAGCGCCCCGACCAGCCGCCCCGTCGTGCTCATCGCGGAGGAGCTGGCCCCTTCGGTGCTCGCGGTGCTCGGTGACGGCTTCGACGTCCGGCACGTCGACGGCGCCGACCGCGCTGTCCTGCTGCCGGCGCTCGCCGACGCCGACGCGATCCTGATCCGCAGCGCGACCCAGGTCGATGCCGAGGCCCTGGCTGCCGCGCCGCGGTTGAAGGTGATCGCCCGCGCCGGCATCGGGCTCGACAACGTCGACGTCAAGGCCGCCACCGCTCGCGGGGTGATGGTCGTCAACGCGCCGCAGTCCAACATCGTGACGACCGCGGAGCACGCCGTCGCGCTGCTCCTCGCCTGCGCGCGGAACCTCGGCCCCGCCAGCTCGGCGCTCAAGGCCGGCAAGTGGCAGCGCAGCAAGTGGACCGGTGTCGAGATCGCCGACAAGACCGTCGGCGTGATCGGCCTGGGCCGGGTCGGGGTGCTGTTCGCACAGCGCATGAGTGCCTTCGGGGTCCGGCTGCTCGCCTACGACCCCTATGTCCAGCCGGCCCGCGCGGCACAGATCGGCGTCCAGCTGGTCAGCCTCGACGAGCTGCTCGCGCAGAGCGACTTCATCTCGCTGCACACCGTGAAGACCCCCGAGACGGTCGGCCTCATCGGTGAGCGGGAGCTGGCCCTGTGCAAGCCCGGCGTCCGGATCATCAACGCCGCCCGCGGCGGGCTCATCGACGAGCACGCCCTCGCGCAGGCGCTGAAGAGCGGCCATGTCGCGGGCGCCGGCATCGACGTCTTCGCGACCGAGCCGACCACCGAGTCGCCGCTGTTCGAGTTCGACAACGTCATCGTGACGCCGCACCTGGGTGCCTCGACGCACGAGGCGCAGGACAAGGCCGGGTGGGCCGTCGCCCGCTCGGTGAAGCTCGCCCTCGAGGGTGACTTCGTCCCGGACGCGGTCAACGTCCAGGCCGGCGGTGTGGTCGTGGAAGAGGTCCGCCCTGCTCTGCCGCTCGTGGAGAAGCTCGGCCGGGTCTTCACTGCACTCGCCGGCGGCGTTGCAAGCTCCATCGAGGTCCAGGTCAAGGGCGAGAT
Source organism: Mycobacteriales bacterium (assembly GCA_046713755.1). Taxonomy (GTDB): domain Bacteria; phylum Actinomycetota; class Actinomycetes; order Mycobacteriales; family SCTD01; genus JAUYQP01. The sequence goes on along the minus strand of JBKKBU010000020.1, from coordinate 2,679 downwards.
CACGGCGTACGACGTCTCCGTGCTCAAGTTGGCAGCACTCAAGGGCGTCTTCGCCGATGTGGTCGAGGAGCAGGTCACCTTCGTCAACGCCCCGGCGCTGGCCGCTGAGCGCGGCGTCGAGGTGTCGCTGACCACCGATGGCGAGAGCCCGGACTACCGCAACCTCGTGACGGTCTGCGGCGTGCTGCCCAACGGCGAGCGGGTCTCGGTGTCGGGCACGCTCACCGGACCACGACAGATCGAGAAGCTCACCGAGGTGGACGGCTTCGACGTCGAGATCGTCCCGGCCGAGCACCTGGTCTTCCTCACCTACGCCGACCGCCCGGGGGTGGTCGGAGCAGTGGGTGCCGCCCTCGGAGCGGCCGGCGTCAACATCGCCGGTGCGCAGGTGTCGCGGACCTCGCGTGGCGGCGAAGCGCTGATGGCGCTGACGGTGGACAGCGTGGTGCCGAGCGAGGTCATCGCCCAGATCGCGGCCACCATCGGAGCCTCTGCGGCCCGCACCGTCGACCTGGTGTGAGCACGTTCGCGTCGTACGACGGGACGCGACTGGCCTACACCGAGATCGGGACCGGCCCGCGGCTGGTCTGCCTGCCAGGCGGGCCGGGGCGGGCCTCGGCGTACCTCGAAGACCTGGGCGGCCTGGCAACCACGCGGGCGCTGGTGCTTCTCGACACCCGCGCGACCGGTCACAGCGACGTGCCTACCGAACCGGCGTCGCTACGCTTCGACCGGCTCGCCGACGACGTCGAGGCGCTGCGGGTGCACCTCGGCGAGGAGCGGCTCGACCTGCTCGGGCACTCCGCCGGCTGCCTGGTCGCGATGGCGTGGGCCGCGCAGCATCCCCATCGCGTCCGGTCGTTGGTGCTGGTGACGCCGTCCGACCGGCTGCAGGGTGGCGAGCGCGCCGACGTGGCCGCGATCCGGGCGGCCCGGGTCGGCGAGCCCTGGTACGCCGACGCCGCCGAGGCTCAGCTGGCCCTCGAGCACGCCCCACCGGCGCAGGTCCAAGCCCTCGTGCGGGCGACCCGGCCGTTCTTCTACGGCCGGTGGGATGACCGCACCCAGGCCCATGCCGCGTCGGCGGACACGCAGAGCAGCAAGCGCGCGGAGCTCGGCTTCGGCGCGGGCCTGGAGGACCTGGACCTCGATGCGCTGCGGGCGGGCCTGCGATCCGTGACGGCGCCGGTCCTGGTCGTCGGTGGGACCCGTGACGCGCTGACCGGGGTGGCCTCGATCGCGACTGTGGCGGTGGACTTCCCCGCCGCCACCCAGGTGGTCATCGCCGGCGCGGGTCACTTCCCGTGGGTCGACGAACCAGGTGCTTTCCAGGCGGCAGTGGCGGGCTTCCTCGATCGGATCTGAGCGGTCGCCGAGCACCGCAACGGCCGTACCGCCGAGGGGGCGGTACGGCCGTCGGGTCCGCGAGGGTCAGCCGCGGGGTGTGGCTCCGGGACTAGTAGCCCCAGCGGTCCGCGCTGTCGTAGTCCGGCTCGGCGAAGGTCGCGGTGCCGTCGGCGGACCAGTCGATGCGGATGGTGTCCTTGTTGTACTCGTCGTCGCACCCGTCACGGTCGCTGTCGGAGCACCAGACGACGACCTGGCGGCCGGCCGTACCCGAGTTGTTCAGGCGGGCGTGGAACTCGCCGTCGCCCGCGACGCCCTTGTTCTGGTTGCCACTCTGGAAGCACAGCGTCATGGCCGCGTTGCGGATGGCCACCTTCGGGCCGGCGTTGTCCGGGTCCGGGCAGGCGGCGATGACGCCGACGCCGAAGCTCTGGAAGGAGGCCGGGCCGTCGAGCTTGGTGCCGTCGTAGTCGAGGAAGCAGGCGTCGTTGTGCACGTTCTTGGTGAAGGCCTGCGTGTCGAGCTGGTCAGGGTTGAAGCAGCTGCTGTTGGCGTTGACGTTGTTGTTGGCCGTCGCGGCGCCGGTGTCGGGGTTGATGTACGACGACGCCTCACCGCGCTGGAAGCTGCCACCGCCGAAGTCGCCGTAGGCGAAGGCGGCGCTGGCGGGCGTGAGCAGCCCCGCCGTGGCGAGCGAGAGGGTGAGGATCTTGGATGCTGGGCGCACGGTGCACTCCTGAGGGTCAGTCTGGAAGCCCGGTCCTGGGCTGCAACCGTCAATACGGCCTCAGGCGCAGGTGCGTTCAGTCGTGACTAGCCCTTTTTGCCTAGTCATCCGGCGTGATCAGGGCCCGAACCATCCGGCGACGTCGGCGATGAGCGCCACCGATCCACTGCTGTTGTAGAAGCGCACCTTCGTCCCGCTGCCCACGGGCACGATCGCCGCGTCCGCCGCGGTCTGCCCCTTGACCAGGTTGAGCGTGCTCACCGTCGGGACGGCGGATCCCGAGGCAGGGGCCGGGAACACCCGGATGTCGGTGCTGGCGGTTGCGCCGGTGCCGGTGACGTTGAGCACCACGGCGGTCGCACCGGCCCCGACGCCCCCAGCGCCAGCCATCGCGAGGTCGACCGACGCACCGGCGTTGACCGCGCCGGGCCGGGTGTCCAGCACCCGGCTGGGGCTCAGGGCCCGGAACAGCGCGCCGCCCGATGACGACTCGTAGTAGCCGTAGACGTCGGCCAGCAGGTCGACCGCGCCGCTGTTGTTGCGCAGCCGCACCTTGCCGGCCGACCCCACCTTGACGATCACCAGGTTGGGGGTGGGCCCGCCGG
>JBKKBU010000019.1:0-4292 GCA_046713755.1 Mycobacteriales bacterium | reverse complement strand
AGGACCGCTGACTCGGCGGCAGCGAGGTCGATGGGCCGGCGCTCCTGCTGCGTCATGGGTCGATGCTAGGGCGCGAGCTCTGGCGTGAGGTCGGCGGCAAGGCCGCTGGCGACCCGGCGCAGCGCCTGGTCGAGCAGCTCCTGCAGGTCCGAGCCGGGCCGGTGCAGCCAGTGCTCGTACGCCGCCAGCGCCGCCCCGAGGGCCGTGTGCCCGACCAGTTGGGGTTCGAGGTCCAGGGCGTCGCAGCCAAGCCGGTCCGCGACGAACTCCGCCACCACGGTGCGCCACGCGGCATAGCGCAGCGTTGAGTGCGCCTGCAGCGCGGGCGTGTGCAGGATGAGGCGCATCCGCTCCCGGTGCAGGCCCTCAGAGCCAGGGGCGAACCGGTTGAACGAGAGCACGGCGTCGCGCACGGCATCGAGGACCGGCCGGCCGGCGGGCGCCGCGGCGAGGTGATCCCGCATGCCCTCGAGCAGGGTCGTGAAGTCGCCGTAGACGACGTCGTTCTTGGACGGGTAGTAGAGGAAGAACGTCCGGCGGGCGATCCCGGCTGCGGCGGCGATCTCTTCGACGGTGGTCTCGTCGAAGCCGTGCTCCACGAACAGCCGCAGGCCGAGGTCGCTGAGCTCGTCGTGCGTGGTTGAGGGCGGTCGACCGCGGGCTGCCATGTTCCCCTTCCCTTCTGCACCGAGACCATCTATGGTGCAACGACCATGTGACGGTTGTCACCCTGCCCACCAAGGAGTACCACGATGACCGCGCCCACCGAGGTCCAGACCGAGCCGGCCGTCGAGGTCACCGACGTGGTCGTCGAGGAGGACCTGCTCGTCGAGGACGTCTCCATCGACGGGATGTGCGGCGTCTACTAGTGGCAGCCGCGGACTCGGGCCTGCTTGACCGCCGGCTCCGACTGCACCCGCAGGTCGCCGTGCGCCCGGAGCGCTTTGGCGCGCTGCTCTACCACTTCGGGACGCGGCGGCTGTCGTTCCTCAAGGAGCCTCGGCTGCTCGCCGCGGTCGAGGCGCTCGACGGCACGCGCACTGCCCGCGAGGCCTGTGAGGTCGCTGGCATTGGCGCGACCGAGCTGCCGCGCTACGCCGCCGCCCTGATCACCCTCGAGTCCACCGGGATGCTGCAGTGACTGCCACGTTGATCGACCACTTCGAGGCTGGCCTCGACGCGCCCATCTGCCTGACCTGGGAGCTGACCTCCGCCTGCACCCTCGCGTGCGTGCACTGCCTGTCGTCCTCCGGGCGCCGCGATCCGCGCGAGCTGTCGACCGAGGAGTGCAAGGCGGTCATCGACGAGCTGCAGCGGATGCAGGTGTTCTACGTCAACATCGGCGGCGGGGAGCCCACGGTCCGCAGCGACTTCTGGGAGCTCGTCGACTACGCGACCGCGCACCAGGTGGGCGTGAAGTTCTCCACCAACGGGATCCGCATCGACGCGGCCGCGGCTGCCCGGCTGGCCGCGTCGAACTACGTCGACGTGCAGATCTCGCTCGACGGCGCGACGGCCGACGTCAACGACGCGGTGCGGGGCGACGGCTCCTTCGCGACGGCGACCCGAGCGCTGCAGCACCTCGCCGACGCGGGTTTCCGGGACGCCAAGGTCTCGGTGGTCTGCACCCGCCACAACATCGCCCAGCTCGACGACTTCAAGGCGCTGGCCGACCGCTTCGGCGCGACGCTTCGGCTGACCCGCTTGCGACCCAGCGGTCGGGGTGCTGACGTCTGGGACGACCTGCACCCCACCGCCGCGCAGCAGCGAGAGCTCTACGACTGGCTGGTGCGCCATGGCGAGGGCGTCCTGACCGGCGACTCGTTCTTCCACCTGTCGGCGTACGCCGACGTCGGCGACAAGCCACTGCCCGGGCTGAACCTGTGCGGAGCCGGCCGGGTCGTCTGCCTCATCGACCCGGTCGGCGACGTCTACGCCTGCCCGTTCGCGATCCACGACTAGTTACTGGCGGGGACCGTCCGCACCGCCGGGTTGGCGACGGTGTGGCGGGAGTCCACGCTGTTCCGCGAGCTGCGGGAGCCGCAGAGCGGCGGCACCTGCGCGTCGTGCCAGCACTACGACAGCTGTCGCGGTGGCTGCATGGCGGCGAAGTTCTTCACCGGGCTGCCCCTGGACGGTCCCGATCCCGAGTGCGTGAAGGGCTACGGCGAAGCGGCCCTCGCTGCCGTCGTGTCCGCTCCCCGCCCGACCGGCGACCACTCGCACGCCGCAGGGGTCCGAGGCGGACCGGTCCCGGTGACGATCGGCCCGCGGCCGCCGACCAAGGACTGCGACGAGAGCCCCTTGGCCGGCCTGGCCCGCTGATGCTGCTCACCGACCCGATCGTGCTGCGCGGCCAGGAGGCGCCCTCGCGGGTGGTCTTCGGTCCGCACCCGACCAACCTCGGTCGAGATCGGGCGCTGTCGGACCGGCACGTCGCCTACTACGCCGAGCGAGCCGCGGGCGGGGCCGGCGTCATCGTCACCGAGACCGCTTCGGTCACCGCCGACGACTGGCCCTACGAACGGGCCCCCTTGGCATCCGAGTGCGGGCCAGGCTGGGCCAGGGTGGTCGGGGCCTGTCCTTCGGCTCTCGTGCTTGCCTCGCTCGGGCACGCCGGTGCGCAGGGCTCGAGTGCCTACTCGCAGTCGGTGCTGTGGGCGCCCTCGGCGGTCGCCGACGTGGTGTCCCGCGAGCTGCCGGCGGTGATGGCGGAGGCCGAGATCGAGGCGGTGACCGCTGGTTTTGTCGATGCTGCCCGGCTCGCGGTGGAGTCCGGTTGCCACGGAGTCGAGATCGAAGCCGGTGACGCGAGCCTGCTGCGGCAGTTCCTGTCGGGGCTGACCAACCAACGTGGAGACGACTACGGCACCGATCGCGTGCGCCTGCTCCGGGAGGTCCTGCTCGCCGTGCGGTCGGCGATCGGTGACCGACTCCTGTCGCTCCGGTTGTCCTGCGACGAGCTGGCGCCCTGGGCGGGCATCACCCCGGAGCTCGCGGTCGCCACGGCCGCAGCGGTCGATGACCTGGTTGACCTGCTCGTCGTCGTACGCGCCGGTCCCTACGCCGGCAGTGCGTATCGCCCCGATGGTCACACCGCGCCTGGCTTCAACCGCGAGCTGACTCGTCAGATCAAGGCCGCCGTGACCGTCCCGGTGGTCCTGCAGGGATCGGTCGTCGACCCGGCCATGGCCGAGCAGGCGCTGCAGGACGGCACCGCCGATCTCGTCGAGATGACCCGGGCGCAGATCGCCGATCCCCGGCTGGTCGCCGCGGTCCGGTCCGGTGCCGCGCCCCGGCCGTGCGTGCTGTGCAACCAGGCCTGCCGGGTCCGTGACGTCCGCAACCCGCTGGTGTCCTGCGTGGCCGAGCCCCGGTCCGGACACGAGCTCGTCGAGCCGGCCGTTGAGGGCCTCGACCTGCCGCGCGACGTGCTCGTCGTCGGAGGCGGCCCCGCTGGGCTCGAGTGCGCCCGGGTGCTGGCCCTGCGGGGTCACCGGGTGGAGCTTCGCGAGCGGACCGCAGCGGTCGGTGGGGCGATCGCGGAGGCGGCCGTGCTGCCGGGGCGGGAGCGCTTCCGGGTCCTCACCGACTGGCTCGAGGCCGAGTGCCGGCGACTCGGCGTCACGATCATGACCGGCGCTGAGGTCGGCCCCGCCGACCTGCTCGACCGCGACGTGGTCCTGGCCACCGGCTCGCGCCCCGCACACCGCAGCTTCGGCAGCAGCCACCGAGCCATCCCCGAAGGCGACGGCGAGCCCGGGCCGACGAGCGACCCGACCGTGATCGTCGACGTCCGTGCGGCCCTCACCGGGACCCTCCCCGACGGGCCGATCGTCGTGCACGACCCGGTCGGTGGGACGACTGGCGTCGCGGTCGCCGAGCATCTGGCGGCCCTGGGTCGCGACGTCTGCATCGTCACCGCCGACCCGGTCGCCGGCACGCTGCTGTCCCTGAGCGGTGATCTGGCGGACAGCAACACCCGACTGCAGCGCGCCGGCGTCAGGCGCTCGCTGAAGTCCCTGCTGCGTAGTGCTGCTGACGGCTCTGCGGTGGTGGAAGACGTCTGGACCGGCTCGCGCCGGACCCTGCCGTGCGCCGTCCTCGTCGCCTGCGGGCACCGCCTGCCCGAGGCGGCGCTCTACGAGACCGGCACCCCACGCGCCGGCGACTGCATCGCCCCGCGGACCGTGCTCGAGGCGATCCTCGAACGCCGTCGGCGGGCGCTCGAGCTCCCCCCCCCCCCCCCACAAACCCGCAAGAAAACCCCCCCCTGCCCCGCGTAAAGCGGG
>JBKKBU010000018.1:0-12419 GCA_046713755.1 Mycobacteriales bacterium | reverse complement strand
CCCCGGGAGTACGGCCTGCCCGCCGCCGTCGCGGCGGTGGGCGCAGCCGGGACGGCGAGCCTGCTGGTCCGCTTCCTGCTCGCCCACCCGGCCGGCCGGCGACGCCTCGCCCCGATGGTCAGCCTCGACGAGCCCCGGGCCACCCCCCAGACCGGCTGAGCTCGACGGGCAGCAGCGCTGTCCACAGCCGCGCGATCCCGGCGTACCCGCTCGCTGCTAGTGTCTGCGGGTTTGCTGACGCGAACAACCCTCCTGCCAGCGATCGTCGTTGGCCGTGTAGTCCACAGGAGGAGGTGGGTCACTTGCGTCACTACGAGCTCATGGTCATCCTCGACCCAGACCTCGAGGAGCGGACCATCGCGCCGTCCCTCGAGACGTTCCTCAACGTCGTGCGTAACGGCGGCGGGACCGTCGAGAAGGTCGACATCTGGGGGCGGCGACGCCTCTCGTTCGAGATCAACAAGAAGGTCGAGGGCATCTACGCCGTCGTCGACCTCAACGCCGAGCCGGCCGTCATGAAGGAGCTGGATCGTCAGCTCAACCTCAACGAGGCCATCTTGCGCACCAAGGTCATGCGCCCCGAGCTCCGCTAGACCAACCTGACAGCACTTGTCTGGCCCCACCACCACCCTTCCCCTGCTCCACCTGTGCCGGACTGACCGGCATGCCCTGACCAACTGACTCCCGCTGCAGAGCGGGAAGGGACCCCAAGGAGATCGCCATGGCAGGCGAGACCGTCATCACCGTCGTCGGCAACCTGACCGGCGACCCCGAGCTCCGCTTCACCCCCAGTGGTGCAGCGGTCGCGAGCTTCACCGTCGCCTCCACCCCCCGCACGCTGGACAAGAACTCCGGCGAGTGGAAGGACGGCGACGCGCTCTTCCTGCGCTGCTCGATCTGGCGGCAGGCGGCTGAGAACGTCGCCGAGTCCCTCCAGCGCGGCATGCGCGTGGTCGTGCAGGGCCGGCTCCAGCAGCGGTCCTACGAGACCAAGGAAGGCGAGAAGCGCACGGTGGTCGAGCTGCAGGTCGACGAGGTCGGCCCCTCCCTCAAGTACGCCACCGCGAAGGTCAACAAGACCACGCGGCAGGGCGGACCGGGGGGCGGCGGCGGCGGTTACGGCGGCGGCAACGGCCCGGGTGGTGGCGGCTCCAACGGCGGCGCTCCGAACGACGACCCGTGGGCTTCGGCCCCGGCCGGCGGCTCGGCTGCTCCCGCTGGTGGCAGTTCCTCCAGCGGCGGCTGGTCCGACGAACCCCCCTTCTAATTTCCCCGACGTCAGCTAAGGAATCTCACAGATGGCCAAGCCTCCTCCCAGGAAGCCGAAGAAGAAGGTCTGCCAGTTCTGCAAGGACAAGGTGACCTACGTCGACTACAAGGACACCGGACTGCTCCGCAAGTACATCTCCGACCGCGGCAAGATCCGCGCGCGTCGGGTGTCCGGCAACTGCTCGCAGCACCAGCGCGACGTCGCCGTCGCGGTGAAGAACAGCCGCGAGATGGCGCTGCTGCCCTACACCAGCCTGGCGCGCTGACATGAAGCTGATCCTCAACTCAGAGGTCCCCGGTCTCGGCGCCCCCGGCGATGTCGTGGAGGTCAAGGACGGCTACGGCCGCAACTTCCTGGTCCCCCGCGGCTTCGCGCAGCGCTGGACGCGTGGCGCCGACAAGCAGATCGCGACGATCCGGCGGGCCCGCGAGGTCCGCGAGGTCCGCGACCTCGGCTCCGCGCAGGAGATCGTGACCGCGCTCAAGGCCCTCACTGTCACCCTCCCGGCCCGCGCCGGGGCCGAGGGGCGGCTGTTCGGGTCGATCACGACGGCGGACATCGTCGCGGCCGTCACCCAGGCCGGTGGTCCGAAGCTCGACAAGCGCCTCGTGCAGGTCAAGAACCCGATCAAGTCCACGGGCTCCCACACCGTCACGGTGAAGGTGCACCCCGAGGTCGAGGCGACGCTGACGCTCGAGGTCACCGCCGCGAAGTAGCACTCAGCACGTTCGCCGGGCCGGGCCTCCCTTCACGGGTGGCCCGGCCCAGCTGCGTATGGGACCGCATGGGCTCAGGTTGGAGGTGTCGAAACCGTCATAAAGGGCACACCTCCGGAGGAACCGGCTCTTTCGTGGAGAAAGAGGTCGGCTACAGCTCCCAGCACCCGCCTGACCCCGGGGTCCCCCTCGCCTCTCGTCACTGGAGCATCCGTGCGTCTGCCTGCCGCCCTCACCGGCACCTTCCTCGCCGCCCTCGTCGCCAGCGTTCTCGCTGCCCCGGCAACCAGTCCCGCCGCCGCCAACCCGTCCGGGGGCTACGACCCCGACCACGTCCTGGTGGCGTTCCAGCCCGGCCTGGCGGCAGCTGAACGCGGTCAGGCGCACCGCGCCGAGCGCGGTGAGGTGAAGAACCGCTTCGAGTGGATGAGCCTCGACATCGTCGAGTTGCCCGACGGCGTGGACCCGGCCGACGCGGCGGCGCGCTACGAGCGCAACCCCAACGTCGCCTACGCCCACCCGAACTGGAAGGTCGCGCTCAACAGCGTCCCCAACGACACGCTGTTCCGTGACCAGTGGGGCCTGCACAACACCGGTCAGTCGGTGACCGGGTCCTTCGTCCGGGGGACAGCGGACAACGACGTCGACGCACCCGAGGGCTGGGACGCCGCCTTCGGTGCCGGCTCCTTCCCGAGCGCCGGCGGTGCCCGCGTCGGCATCCTCGACACCGGGATCGACCTCAGCCACGTCGACCTGCTGGGCAAGACCAAGACCTGCGCCAATGCGACTGCCGCGATCGGCGTCATCGTGGAGGGCACCTGCTCCGACGACAACCTGCACGGCACGCACGTCGCTGGCACGGTCGGTGCCATCACGGGCAACGGCCTCGGGGTCGGCGGGGTAGCGCCCAACGCGGAGTTCGCGATCTTCAAGGCTCTGGACGCCGCCGGCACCGGCTTCTACGCCGACGTGGTTGCCGGCATCCACTGGCTCCACACGAAGGGCGGCGCCAAGATCATCTCGATGAGCATCGGCGGGCCGCAGGACGACGCCCTCGACCGTGAGCTCACGGAGGCGTCGGCCGCCGGCGCCGTCCTCATCGCCGCAGCCGGCAACGACGGCGACGCGACGAAGAACTGGCCGGCTTTCCACCGCGACGTCATCTCGGTCGGGTCGACCAACGCCGCTGGCCAGTTGTCGGACTTCAGCACCTGCAACACCGACGTCGAGGTCAACGCTCCCGGCGAGGACATCTGGTCGACCTTCCCGGGCAACGCCTACGGCGTCATCAGCGGCACCTCGATGGCGACGCCCCACGTGGCCGGCATCGCGGCCATGATCGCCTGGAAGAAGGGCCTGTCCGGCACCCAGCTGCGCAGCGCGGTGGTCGGCTCGTCGGTCGGCAACAACGGGTGCAACAACAAGGGCGTGGTCAACCTCGCCAGCGCCCTCAGCGGCACCACGACGACGCCCCCGCCGCCCACCGGCAACGGCTCCATCGCGGGCAGCGTCATCAGCAGCTCGGGCAAGACGGCCATCAGTGGTGCAGTGGTGAACTGCGGGGCTGGCGGCAGCGGCACGACTGGCGCCGACGGCAAGTACGCGATCAGCTCGGTGCCCGTCGGCAGCTACTCGTGCACGGCCTCGGCTACCGGTTTCCGGAGCAAGAGCGGCACGGCTTCGGTCGCCTCCGGTGCCACCACCACGCTGAGCTTCACCCTCCGCCCGGCCTGACCGCCGCGCTTCTCCACAGATCGGTGCGGCAGCGCCGAACTGTCGGTGCTGCGTGGGAGCGTTTGCGTCATGGAGATGCCGCAGCGACCGGGTGAGGACAGCGACGTGGCCAGGGAGCTCGCACCAGTCCTCGACCAGGTGCTGGCGACGCTCCCGGCCCGGGTGGCGCGCTGCCTGGACCGCCCCGACATCCATCTGGTCATGGGTGAGCTGTTGGCCCGGGGTTGGACGCCACCGCAGTTGGCTGCGCGGGTGTCGCAGCTGCGGATCGCCGGTGACACCGCCACGGCCGTCCGGGACCTGTTGCTGGATCTGATCGAGACCGACTCCCCCCGGAGGTTGGCCGACCGCGCCCGAAACGGGCGTCAGGAGGCTGCGCAGGCTGCCGGCATCCCGGCGCCACCGCTGCGGCCGGTGGCCGCCTTCGTCGATCCCCTGGACCCGTCCGGGGAGCGGGTGCCGGTGTCCGATGAGGCTCGCGCGCGCTGGCTGACCGAGGTCCGCAGCCACCTCAAGGGCGTCGCCCGGCCGCGCCCGCAGCCCGAGCCGCGGACCCGCCCGGACTGTGCGCTCTGCGCACAGGAGGCCACCTTCTTCGTGACCCGCGAGGTGCACCTGTGCGCGCGCTGCGTGCACCTGCTGGGCGCCGGCCAGGTGCGGCTCGCGCCCTCCGCATGACCGCGGGGCGGACGATGGTCGGCCCCATCCGCCGGCCCGGTGAAGTTGTCCGCGAACTTTCTTCGTCCACAGGCTCTGGACACAGGTGTGGGCAGGTCAGACGAGGTGAGCGGGGCCGGCGTACCTGGTTGTCCCCAGGGCTGTGCACAGTGCTCCACAGCGACACGCCACCTCGTCCACACCCTGCTCACACGACGATCACCAGGACGGTTTGGCGACACGCCGCGGCCCCCGGTAAGACATCCCCTGGACACATCGGAGCAGCGCGCGCGGAGGGGGTTCGGTGACGGACGGGGTGGTGTCGCTACCTCGTCCACAGGGCTCAGACAGCCGGGACACCGGCTTCGAGCGCACCCCCCCGCAGGATCTCCAGGCCGAGCAGTCGGTCCTCGGCGGCATGCTGCTGAGCAAGGACGCCATCGCCGATGTCGTCGAGGTCGTGCGGTCGGGAGATTTCTACCGGCCTGCCCACCAGACGATCTTCGACGTCATCGTCGACCTCTACGGCCGCGGCGAGCCCGCTGACCCCGTGACGGTGTCCGCCGAGCTGACCAAGGCCGGCGAGAGCGGCCGGATCGGTGGCGCGCCGTACCTGCACACCCTGCTGTCGTCGGTGCCGACCGCTGCCAACGCCGGCTACTACGCGCGCATCGTGGCCGAGCAGGCGATCCTGCGCCGCCTGGTCGAGGCCGGCACCCGGATCGTGCAGCTCGGCTACGGCGGCGGCGAGGTCGACGAGACAGTCGACCGCGCCCAGCAGGCCATCTACGACGTGACCGAGCGACGGACCTCTGAGGACTACACCGTCCTGTCCGAGCTGATGCAGGCCACCATGGACGAGCTCGAGGCGATCGGCTCGCGCGGCGGATCGATGACCGGCGTGCCCACCGGGTTCGCCGACCTCGACTCCCTCACCAACGGCCTGCACCCCGGCCAGCTGATCGTCATCGCCGGCCGTCCGGGATTGGGCAAGGCACTCGCCCTGGACACGCCGCTCCCGACCCCCACCGGCTGGACGACGATGGGCGAGGTCGCGGTCGGCGACCTGCTCCTGGGCGCAGACGGCCGCCCGACCCGCGTCGTGGCCGCGACCGACGTCATGCTCGGCCGCCCCTGCTACGAGGTGGCTTTCTCGGACGGCACCACCATCGTCGCCGACGCCGAGCACCAGTGGGTGACCTGCGACGGCAGTGGAATCGCGGCGGTCCGTACGACGGAGCAGCTGGCCGCTTCGCCCCTCGGCCAGTCGATCAGCACGGCGCTGCCACTCGACCTGCCGCCAGTGGCCCTTCCGGCCGCGGCGTACTCCCTGGGTGCGTGGCTCGCTGGTGTGCCGCTCGACGACGAGACCGCGCTGGTCGCCGGTGCTCGCGGACAGGTGTCTGTCGAGGCGGTTCGCCGCCTGCTTCGGGGCAGCCGACTCCAGCGGCGCGAGGCGCTCGCCGGTCTCCTGGATGCGGCCGCCGACGTCGAGGTGGACGGCACGATCCGGACGTCTCGCTCCGTCACCGTCGTGAACGAACTGATGGTCGGGCTCGGCTTCGCCCCAGTCGTCGCCCACGGTGTGTTGACCTTGGTCAGCGATGTCGAGCTGTTCCGCGCTCCGACCAAGCAGCTACTGCACAAGGAGCGGGCGCGCAGCACGACAGCTGCGACGCGACGCGCACTGGTCGACGTACGTCCGATCGCATCTGTGCCCGTGCGGTGCGTCGAGGTCGACAACGCCGACCACCTCTACCTCGCCAGCCGCGCGATGATCCCGACCCACAACTCGACGCTCGGCCTCGACATCGCGCGGTCGTGCTCGGTGAAGCACGGGATGGCGTCGGTCATCTTCTCGCTCGAGATGAGCAAGACCGAGATCACCATGCGACTGCTCTCGGCCGAGGCCAGGGTCGCGCTGCACCACATGCGCTCGGGCACCATGACCGACGAGGACTGGACCCGGCTCGCCCGCAAGATGGGCGATGTCGCCGAGGCGCCGCTCTACATCGACGACTCGCCGAACCTCACGATGATGGAGATCCGCGCCAAGGCCCGCCGCCTCAAGCAGCGCAAGGAGCTCAAGCTCGTCATCATCGACTACCTGCAGCTGATGAGCGGCAACAAGAAGGCCGAGAGCCGACAGCAGGAGGTCTCCGAGCTGTCGCGCTCGCTGAAGCTGCTGGCCAAGGAGCTCGAGGTCCCGGTCATCGCGATGAGCCAGCTCAACCGTGGCGCAGAGCAGCGCACCGACAAGAAGCCCCAGCTGTCCGACCTTCGCGAAAGTGGATCGATAGAACAGGATGCGGACGCGGTGATTTTGCTGCACCGCGAGGATGCGTATGAGAAGGAGAGCCCGAGGGCGGGTGAGGCCGACTTCATCGTCGCCAAGCACCGCAACGGGCCGACCGCGACGGTGACGGTGGCGTTCCAGGGCCACTACAGCCGCTTCGTGGACATGACGCCCGCCTGATCCAGGCGGGCCGCTGCCCTGTCGCCTACCTGACAGCGGATCAGGGCCAGCGCGGCCATCATTCGCGGCACCCCTAGCCCTGGAGCCCTCATGACCCGCCTGCCCCGCATCGCCATCGCTGGTGGGGCGTGCGCCGCGCTCGCGCTGGGAACCACCGCGCAGGCGGAGTCTCCGAAGCACTACACCTACGTCGGCAGCAGCGGACCCAGCACCTTCGCTGACCCCGCCATCGAGGGCCAGAACAACCCCGCCGGGCGGCCGGCAGCTTTTGGCCACTTCGCGGTCAAGCCGGTTCGCGGGACCTTCACCCTGCAGCTGGATGACGCCGCCGTCAGCGCCGGTCGCACCCTCCCGCTTCTCCTCATCCAGGGCGACACGGTGCGGGCGCTCTGCGTCAGCGACGGCGCCACGGTCACGGTCAAGGGCTTCGCGCCGGGCCGTGAGGTCGTCGTCTTCGTGATCTCAGCCCTCGACCATGTGTCCCCGCTCCCCAAGCGATGCGACAACCTGGCCACGGCCGGTGCGGCGTTCGTCGGCCTCTGAGCAAGATCAGGCTTGCTACTTCGGCTGTAGGCGCGCTGCTCCGTCGAGGCGCACGGTCTCGCCGTTGGCGTAGGTGTTGACGAGCAGCTCGAGGATCATCGAGGCGAGCTCATCGGCATGGCCGAGGCGCTTCGGGAAGACGACGTCGCGCTTGAGCGAGTCCTTGAAGGCCTCGGACGCCTCGCCCTCGCCGTAGATGGGCGTGTCGATGAGGCCGGGCGCGACGCAGTTGAGCCGGATGCCGGCGGCGGCGAGGTCGCGGGCGATCGGCGTGGTCATGCCGACGATGCCGCCCTTGCTGGCGGAGTAGGCGGCCTGTCCGATCTGGCCATCGAAGGCGGCGATCGAGGCCAGTGTGACGATCGCGCCCTTCTGCCCATCGGCGTCGAAGGGCTCAGTACGCGAGATCGCCGTGGCGGCGAGCCGCACCGTGTTGAAGACCCCGACCAGGTTGATGTCGATGACCTTCTTGAAGTAGCTCAGGTCGAAGGCTGACTCGTAGGTGCCGTCGCGCCCGATCGTGCGCGAGGCCGCGCCGATTCCGGCGGCGGCCACTGCCGTGCGGAACGTCCCGAGGCTCTCCGCCTCGTCCAGCGCGGCGATGAGCTGCTCCGCTTCGGTGACGTCGGCGCGGACGTAGGAGCCGCCGATGTCACCGGCGACCTTGGTGCCCTTGTCGTCCTGCAGGTCGACGATGACGACCTTCGCGCCGCGGGCGGCGAGCTGCCGGGCGGCGGCCTCGCCGAGGCCCGAGGCCCCTCCGGTGACGAGGGACGAGGTGCCAGCGAGGTCGAGCACGGGGACTCCCAGGGGATCACGAGGTACGACGGACCCGCCCATCCTGCCGTCCGGCGGCGAGCCGCCGCCCGCTGGGTGTCAGCGCAGTCGGCGGGCGCGCAGGACGAGGTCGTCCGCGTGGCCGGCACCCGCACCGCTTTCGGGGACCTGCCGGCTGCGCTGCTCGTCGACCTCGACGGCCCAGTCGTCGTTGAGCAGTGCCCGGACATCGGCGGGCATGACGAACTCGGCGGGGTCGAAGCCGTGCGCCCTGGCCTGCTCGGGGTCGACGTCGTGGTGGATGACGAGCAAGGTGCCACCGACCGCGACCGCCTCGACCAGGGCCTGGGCGGCAGGTCCCTGCGGCATCGCCGGGTACATCGCCGACACCAGGTCGAAGGACCGCGACGGCAGCCCGGCCTCGACGAGCCCGGCGTGCACCCAGGTGACGTCCACGCCGGCATCCGTCGCGGCGGCTCGCGCCCGGTTGAGGGCGACAGCGGTCACGTCGAGCCCGGTCACCTGCCAGCCCTGCTGGGCGAGCCAGATCGCGTCAGCGCCCTCGCCGCAGCCGACGTCGAGCACCCGTCCCGGCGGGAGGTCGGCAACCTCGGCCACCAGTGCACCGTTGGCGTTGCCGCTCCAGACCTTCTCGGAGAAGGCGTAGTGCGCGTCCCAGTCCAGGCCCGCGGTGGAGACCTCACCGCCGTACGACGCGACGAGGGCCTGCGCGACGGTGCGCGCGTCGGCGTAGCGGACCATCGGAGAAAGCGGCGGCAGCAGGTCGTCCCAGATCGCCATGCAGGTGCCGCGCAGCTGGGAGAAGCCCTCGGGGCGGGCGTAGAGGAACAGGTGCAGGTGGGCTCCGCCGTCGCCCCACTTGCTCACGTGGCAGCGGGCGATGCCCGGTAAGGCCTCGACGGCGCGGCACAGGTGCACGAGCAGCCGGCCCATCTCGGCTGCCAGGTCGTCGGGCAGGTCGCCGAGGTCATAGTGGGCGATCGGACCGAGCATCAGCAGCAGCGGTGAACCGGTCCCCTCCAGGACGCGCACGCGCCAGCGGTCGTCGCGCCAGATCCACGGCCCGTCGGGCTCGCACGACTCGCAGGACCGGCCGCCCTCACCGTGGCGCGGCGGCTCCGGCAGCACGGGGGCCTCGAGCGGTACGACGCGCAGCCCGTCCGGCTCGAAGGGGAAGATCTCCCAGCCGGTCATCCGGGACAGCGGCAGCCGGCCGTCGGCGTCGGCCGCGGCGAGCGCATGGACGTGGAACTGCTCGGGGGTGAGAGGCACGGGCCGACCGTAGACGCACGGGGGACACTGCAGGTCGAGGAGGTGGCCCGGGGTGCGCGAACGCGTGGTGGTGATCGGATCTGGCTTCGGCGGGCTGTTCGCGGCGAAGGCGCTCAAGCGCGCCGACGTCGATGTGACGCTGGTGGCCCGTACGACGCACCACCTGTTCCAGCCGCTGCTGTACCAGGTGACAACCGGGATCCTGTCGGAGGGCGAGGTGGCTCCCGCGACCCGCGAGGTGCTGCGGCGGCAGCGCAACGCGACCGTCCTGCTGGGTGAGGTCACCGGCATCGATCTGGCTGCCCGGACAGTGACGTCCATGCTGCTCGACCGCGAGACGGTGCTCCCCTACGACCACGTCGTGGTGGCTGCGGGCGCGTCGCAGTCCTACTTCGGCAACGACCACTTCGCGACGCATGCACCGGGGATGAAGTCGATCGACGACGCCCTGGAGCTCAGGGGCCGGATCTTCGGTGCCTTCGAGATCGCCGAGCTCTCCACCGACCTGGACGAGATCGACCGGCTGCTGACCTTCGTCGTCGTCGGCGCCGGACCGACGGGCGTGGAGATGGCTGGCCAGATCAGCGAGCTCGCGCGCCGCGCACTGCCTGGTGACTTCCGCCGGATCGATCCCCGCACGACCCGGGTGATCCTGCTCGATGCCGCCCCGACGATCCTCGGCGCCTTCGGCGAGCGGCTGGCTGGCAAGGCGATGAAGCAGCTGCACGACATCCACGTCGAGGTGCAGCTCGGCGCGAAGGTCGTGGACGTCGACCGGGACGGACTTGAGGTCGAGGACCCCGACGGGACCCGGCGACGCATCAACAGCTTCTGCAAGATCTGGGCGGCCGGCGTGGCTGCCAGCCCGCTGGGCGCGCAGCTGGCGCAGCAGTCCGGTGCTGAGCTCGACCGGGTCGGCCGCATCAAGGTGCTGCCTGACCTCACGCTGCCCGGGCACCCCGAGGTCTTCGTCGTCGGCGACATGATCTCGCTCGACGACCTGCCCGGGGTCGCCCAGGTCGCGATCCAGGGCGCGAAGCACGCCGCCAAGCAGATCAACGGCCGGCCGAGTCGGCCGTTCCGCTACCGCGACAAGGGCTCGATGGCGACCGTCTCGCGCTTCCACGCGGTGGCCAGCGTCGGGCGCTTCCGCTTCGCGGGCTTCCTCGCCTGGCTGCTGTGGCTGGCGATCCACCTCGTCTACCTCGTCGGCTTCAAGAACCGCCTCACCACGCTGCTGCACTGGGCGGTCAGCTTCGTGGGTCGCGGTCGGTCGGAGCGGGTCGCGACGGAGCAGCAGGTGCTCGGCCGGCTGGCGCTGGAGCGCTCCGGCCGTGACTTCGCCAGCCTCGAGGCGAAGGACGTATGACCCAGGTCACTCCGACAAGTACTTGAGGCTTCAACAAGTTGCGCGGACAAAGGTTGAACACGCAACTACCTCAGGAGACCCTCATGACCGCACCGACCACCACCCTCGCCCCGTCGGACCTGTCCGGCAGCTACACCCTTGACCCGACCCACAGCCGCATCGGTTTCGTCGCCCGCCACGCGATGGTCACCAAGGTGCGCGGGCAGTTCACCGACTACGCGGCCGATGTCGTCCTCGACTTCGCCGACCCGACCCGAAGCAGCGCCAACGTCACCATCCAGGTGGCCAGCGTCGACACCGGCCAGGGCCAGCGCGACGAGCACCTGCGCGCCAACGACTTCTTCGACGCGCCGGTCTTCCCGACCATCACGTTCAGCAGCACCGGCGTGACCGTGAAGGACGACACGACCTTCGCGCTCACCGGCGACCTGACCATCAAGGACGTGACGAAGGCCGTCACGATCGAGTTCGAGCTGGCCGGCACGTCGAAGGACCCCTGGGGTGGCACCCGCGCGGGCTTTGAAGGCAAGGCGGTCATCAACCGCAAGGACTGGGGCGTGAACTTCAACGCCGCCCTCGAGACCGGTGGCGTGCTCGTCTCGGAGAAGATCACCCTGGAGTTCGACCTCTCGGCCGTCAAGCAGTAGCCCATCAGCGAGCCCGTGCGAGGCTGCCCCCGTGCTCCGGACCGTGACGGCGACGCGCTACGTCACCCCGCTGCGCGAGGGTGGATCGCTGCCCGGGCTCCTCGAGGCCGACGACCTCGGCACCTACGTCGTGAAGTTCATCGGCGCCGGCCAGGGCCGTAAGGCGCTGGTCGCCGAGATCGTCGTCGGTGAGCTCGCCCGTCGACTGGGGCTGCGGGTCCCCGAGCTGGTGCTCGTCGACCTCGATCCCGCCGTCGCCAAGAGCGAGCCGGACCAGGAGGTGCAGGACCTGCTACGGGCCAGCGGCGGGCTCAACCTCGGGATGGACTTCCTGCCCGGCTCGATGACGTACGACGCCCTCGCGGGTCCGACCGACGTGCTGCTCGCCGGGCAGGTGCTGTGGCTGGATGCTTTCGTCGAGAACGTCGACCGCTCCTGGCGCAACCCCAACCTGCTGCGGTGGCACGGCGACCTGTGGCTCATCGACCACGGCGCCGCGCTCTACTTCCACCATGACTGGGCGCGCATCTCCGGCAAGGCCGGACGCCCCTATCAGGCCGCCGACCACGTCCTGCGGGCCGTTGCTACCGGGCCGGCGGCGCTGCCCGTCACAGCTGATCTGCTCGACGAGGTCCTCGCGCTGGTGCCGGACGCATGGCTGGCTGACGAGCCCGGGTTCGCCGCGCCCGCCGAAGTCAGGGCGGCCTACCGCCAGCACTTGCTCGCCCGGCTCGATGCCCAGGCGGAGTGGGCACCGTGACTCCTGCCGTCACCTCTTCAGTGACCCGTTCGACGTTCCAGTACGTCCTGCTCCGCGCCGTCCCGCGCATCGATCGAGGGGAGTGCCTCAACATCGGCGTCCTGCTCTACTGCCAGCAGCGCGAGTTCCTGGGCTGCTCCGTCGTCGTCGCCGAGGACCGGCTGCGGGCCCTCGACG
>JBKKBU010000017.1:0-20063 GCA_046713755.1 Mycobacteriales bacterium | reverse complement strand
ACGCGGACCTCCCGGACGTCCCGGCTGCCGTGCGCGCCCTGGCCGACGCGGGGATTGCCGGCGTGTTCACCTACGAAGGGCCCACCGACGTCTTCCTGCCGCTGGCGGCGGCTGCGACTGCCGGGACATCGCTGGATCTCTACACCAACCTCGCCATCGCGCTGCCGCGCTCGCCGATGCACCTGGCGCAGCTGGCTCACGACCTGCAGCGGGCCTCAGGCGGTCGCTTCGCGCTCGGGCTGGGGACGCAGGTCAAGCGCCACATCGAGGACCGGTACGGCGGGGTGTGGGACTCGCCCGTCGAGCAGCTGCGCGAGCAGGTGCTGGCCGTCAAGGCGATCCAGCACGCCTGGCGCACGGGGGAGCCGCTGTCGTTCGTGGGCCGGTGGACCCGACACACGTACCTGCCGCCGGTGTTCGTCCCTGCTGCCCTGACGACCGACCCTGCGCCGGTCCTGGTCGGCGCACTCGGGCCGCGCATGACGGCCATGGCGGTGGCCGTCGCGGACGGCCTGCTGGTCCATCCCTTCTGCAGCGCGCGGTCGCTCGCCGAGCACACCTTCCCGATGCTGGCGGGCGCCCCGGAAGGCTTCCGGGTCATCGGCCAGGCGATCGTTGCGGTCGCGCGCGACGACGCCGAGCTGGCTGCTGCGACGGCCGGCGCTCGTGGGCTGATCGCCTTCTACGCCTCCACCCCGGCCTACCGGGTGGTGCTCGACGTCCACGGCTGGGGTGACCTGCAGCCCGCACTGCGGGACCTCACCCGAGCCGGCCGCTGGGCCGATCTACCGGCAGCCGTGCCGCAGGAGGTGGTCGACGCCATCGCCGTCGTGGGAACCCCTGCGGAGGTGGCGGCGCAGCTGCGGGACCGCTACGCACGTTGCGACCGGGTGGCGCTGTCGTTGCCGTACACCCCCGCCATCGACACGCTCGCTGAGCTCGCGGCCCTTGCGGCCTGACGAGAACAGGTTCTAGGTTCGCCGCACATCGACGATGGAGGGGGCACCGGTGCCGATCCCGCAGCAACGCGACCAGGAGCAGTCCCGCAAGCAGCTCGCGACGTGGTTCGCCGGGGTGCTCGCGGCCGACGGTGACGTGGAGCTCTCGGAGTTCCGCGGGCCGGGGGCCACGGGGTTCTCGAACGAGACGATCATCACCGACGCGACGTGGTCGGCGGGCGGAGCGCAGCAGTCGCAGACCTTCGTGGTCCGGGTGGCGCCGACCGGCTACGCGCTGTTCCCCGACGCCGCCTTCGAGACCCAGCAGCGACTGCTCGAGGTGCTCGCTCCTACGCCGGTTCCGGTGCCCACGGTGCTGTTCACAGAGACCGACCCGTCGGTGCTCGGTGCAGCGTTCTTCGTCATGGCGTTCATCGAGGCACTCGTGCCGTCGGACAACCCGCCGTACACCCTTGACGGCTGGCTGAAGGAGGCCTCGCCCGAGGTGCAGGAGCGGGTCTGGTGGGGCGCGATCGACACGATCGCGGAGGTGGCGGCCCTCGACCATCACGCGCTCGACCTGCCGCCGCTGCTGCACGGGCTGCAGGCCCAGCTCGACTACTACGAGGCCTTCATGGCGGCAGTCGAGGCCACCGAGGAGCTGGTCGTGGCCCGGCGGGCCTTCGCCTGGTTGACGGCCAACGTGCCAGCCGACGACGGCACGGTGCTGTGCTGGGGTGACTCCAGGATCGGCAACGTGATGTTCGGACCCGAGGGCGAGCGCATGGCCGTCGTCGACTGGGAGATGGCCTGCCTCGGCTCACCGAGCCAGGACCTTGCGTGGGCCTGGTTCTTGGACCGCCACCACAGCGAGGGCATGGGCGTCGAGCGGCTGCCCGGCTTCCCGTCGAAGGCGGCCACGGTGGCCCGGTTCGAGGCCCGCAGCGGCCGCAGCGCCGGGGCCTTCGACTACTACGAGGTCTTCGCCGGTTTCCGGTTCTGCGTGATCATGGGGCGGCTCTCGGTGATCTTCAAGGACTGGGGCCTGCTCGACGCCGACAACGACATGGCGCAGGACAACGCGGTCACCCGGGTGACCACCGCGATCCTCGACGAGAAGGGTGCTGCCTGATGCTCTCGCCGCTGGACGAGCTGCCGATCCACCAGGTCGCGGAGACGATGGCGACGGTCGGCACCTCCGACCGCAACTTCTACGACCGGTGCTACTTCTCGATGCACGGCTCCACCGACGAGTTCTTCATGGCGATGGGCCTCGGGCAGTACCCCAACCTCGACGTCACCGACGCTTTCATCTGCGCGTCGTACGCCGGCACGCAGACCGTCGTCCGCTCGTCGCGGCCGCTCGGCCTCAACCGCTTGGACACCCGCGTCGGGCCGCTGCGGGTCGAGGTGATCGAGGGCCTGAAGAAGGTCCGCTTCGTGTGCGAGGAGACCGAGGGCTTCGCTGTCGACGCCGTGTGGGAGGGCGCGATCCCGGCGTACGAGGAGCCGCGGATGACGATGGAGTCGTCCTTCGGGCGCCAGACGATGAACACCATGCGCTTCCTGCAGACCGGGTCCTGGACCGGGACGCTGATGCTCGACGGCCGTGAGATCGCCGTGACCCCAGATCGCTTCTGGGGCAGCCGCGACCGGTCCTGGGGCGTGCGGCCGGTGGGGGAGCCGGAGGCCGGCGGCAAGCCGACGATGGCCGCCAACGGCTTCTACTGGAACTACTTCGTCGTGCGCTTCGAGAAGTGCTCGATCGTCTACATGTGCCAGGAGGACGGCCTCGGTCGCCGGTCGATCGAGGAGGGCATCCGGCTCTTCCCGGACGGCCGGGTGGAGTACCTCGGCCGACCGGAGCACGAGCTGCACTTCGCACCCGGCACCCGCATGGTGACGGGCGCGACGGTGCGCTTCCGCGACGGCCTGGTGCTGGAGGGCGAGGTCCTGCGGTCCGTCCACCTGGCGCGCGGCAGCGGCTACGGCTTCGATGCCGACTGGCGGCACGGGATGTACCACGGCGAGGACCTCGTGGTGCAGCGCAAGGACTTCGACCTCGCCGACCCCGAGATGGTGCCCTTCCCCGGCGCGATCGTGGACCACCTCGGCCGCTACACGACCAACCAGGGGGACGGCGAGGGGTTCGGGCTGCTCGAGGTCATGACGATGGGACCGCACCCGCAGTACTTCACGGCGTGGGACGACGTTGCCGGCTGACGCGGGCGCGCGACCCGACCGGGTCCAGCCGCCGCCGGAGCTGGTCGCGCCGGGCATCTGGTGCGTGCCGACCGTTGTCCCGGACAACCCGATCGGGTGGACCCAGGCCTACGTGCTGGAGTCCGACAACGGTCCCTACCTGGTGGACACCGGGTGGAACGACGACCGCTCCTGGGCTGACCTCACCGCGGGGCTCGAGGCGTGCGGCACCTCGGTCGCCGAGGTCGCGGGGGTCCTCGTCACCCACCACCACCCCGACCACCTCGGGCTGGTCGGGCGGGTTCGCGAGGCGAGCGGCTGCTGGGTCGGCATGCACGAGGCAGACACCGACCTCGTCGAGCGGCACCGCGCCTACCTGCTGAACGACCCTGAGGTCATGCACGCCGAGACCGTCGAGCTGCTCCGGGCAGCCGACGCCGGACCCTGCGACATCGACGAGATGATGGCCACCGCGAAGGCCCTGCGGATGCCGGTCCCGGAGCTGCCGGACCGAGCGCTCGACACGGGGGCGCTGCAGCTCGGCGACCGCCGGGTGGAGCTGCTGCACACCCCGGGCCACACGCCTGGCCACCTCTGCCTGCGCGTCGACGGCCGGCTGCTGACCGGCGACCACCTGCTCAAGACCATCAGCTCGCACGTGGGGCTCTACGGCTTCGAGGGGCCGGAGCGCGACCCGCTCGGTGACTTCTTCGACTCGCTCACACTGCTCACCGGCGACGAGCCGGTCGAGGTGCTGCCTGCTCACCGCGGGCGCTTCACCGGTGTCGACGTCCGGGTGGCGGAGTTGCTCGGGCATCACGCCGACCGGCTCGCCGAGATCCGCACCGCACTCGCCGGCGGTCCGGTCACGCCGTGGGCGCTGTGCCGCGCTATGACGTGGAACCGTCCCTGGGACGAGCTTCCGCGGATGATGCTGCGGGCCGCGCTCGCCGAGACGATGGCGCACGTCCGCCACCTCGAGCGCCAGGGAGTCGTGGAGGTGGTGGCCGGCGTGCCGTCCGCCGTCCGGCTGGTCCGCGCGGCCTGACCGACTGACCGGCCCGAGGAGCTAGAGGCGCTCGAGGATGGTGGCGGGGGCGAGGGCACCGCCGGCGCACATGGTGATCAGGGCGAACTGCTTGTCGGTGCGCTCGAGCTCGTGCAGGGCGGTGGTGATGAGCCGGCTGCCGGTGGAGCCGACCGGGTGCCCCAGGGCGATCGCCCCGCCGTTGACGTTCATCTTGGCGGGGTCGATCCCGTGGACCTGCTGCAGCGACAGCACCACTGACGCGAAGGCCTCGTTGCACTCGACAAGGTCCATATCGGCGATCGTCATGCCGGCCTTCTTGAGCACGGCCGAAGTGGCGTCGACGGGTCCGTCGAGGTGGTAGTAGGGGTCCGAGCCGACGAGCACCCGCGCCACGACGCGCGCGCGCGGCCGGAGCCCGGCCGCGTCGGCCTTCTCCCGCGACATCCACATGACGGCGGCAGCACCGTCGGAGATCTGCGAGGAGTTGCCGGCGGTGTGGATGCCGTCGGGCAGCACTGCCTTGAGGCCGGCCAACCCCTCCATCGTCGTCGCACGGAGCCCGCCGTCGCGGTCCACGATCTGCGTGCCGGTCTGGTTGCCCTCGGCATCGAAGATCGGAGCCTCCATGGCGAAGACCTCGCGGTCGAAGCGGCCCTCCGCCCAGGCGCGGGCGGCGTTGTGCTGTGACCGCAGCCCGAGCCCGTCGACGTCCTGGCGGGTGATGCCGCGGTTCTTGGCGATCCGCTCGGCCGCCTCGAACTGGTTGGGCATGTCGAGGTCCCAGTCGTCGTCGTGCGACTTCCCGGGGCCGTTGTAGACGTTGGCCCCCAGGGGGATGCGGCTCATCGCCTCGACGCCGCAGGCGATGCCGACGTCGATCGCGCCCGAGAGGATGAGTCCCTCGATCATGTGGTTGGCCTGCTGGGCCGAACCGCACTGGCAGTCGACGGTGGTCGTGCCGGTCGTGTAGGGCAGGCCGGCGGCGAGCCAGGCATTGCGGGTGATGCTCGAGCCCTGCTCGCCCGCCTGCGTCACGCAGCCGCCGATGGCCTGCTCGACCTCGCTCGGGTCGATGCCGGCCCGCTTGACGACCTCGAGCTGGGCGGCACCGAGGACCTTGGTGGCGTGCAGCCCGGCGAGCGCGCCGTTGCGCTTGCCGATAGGGGTCCGGGTGGCCTCGACGATGACGGCCTCGCGCATGAGCAGCTCCTCTTCGGCATCCAGCGGTAGGGTCGAAAGTAGTACGTGTTCTAGTTGTTCACAAGGCCGCTGAGCGGGACGAAACTAGAACAGGTTCTTGACACTGGCCTGATCGGCTGGTGTCGTCTGGAGACATCCCTACGTCCCGGAGGTAGTCCCTGCATGACGGTGCTCGACAGCGCTGACGCCACCGCGCGGCTGCTCGAGGAGGCCCGCGGCTTCCTGGGCGGCGAGCCCGGTCCGCTCCGCGTCGGGCGCGATCCCGTCAACCTGCCGATGGTCCATCACTGGTGCCAGGCGCTCGATGACCGCAACCCCGCCTACCTCGACGAGGCCTACGCCGCTGCCTCCGCGCGCGGTCAGCTGATCGCTCCGCCTGGGATGCTGCAGACCTGGACCATGGACGCGCCCCGCGACCCGGCGGTCCTCGGGGCCAACGACGAGGTGATGAAGCGGCTGGACGCCGCCGGCTACACCTCGGTCGTCGCGGTGAACTACGAGCACGACTACCTGCGTGAGCTGAAGCACGGCGAGCGGATCTCGGTGCGGTCGATCGCCGAGGACCTGTCCGTGGAGAAGCAGACTGCGCTGGGGCCTGGCGTCTTCACCACCGTCAAGCACGAGTACGTCACCGACAGCGGTGAGGTCATCGGCATCGGCCGCATGCGACTGCTGAAGTTCAAGCCGCCCGCGGGACCGCCCGGCGTCGGGGCCCGACCCGCCCCGCCGGTCGGCCGCGACAACGCCTTCTTCTGGGAGGGCGTCGAGGCCGGCGAGCTGCGGATCCAGCAGTGCGGTGGCTGCAGCGTCCTCCGGCATCCACCCCAGCCGCTGTGCGACCGCTGCGGATCGGCCGAGAAGAGCTGGATCGTCAGCGTCGGCCGAGGCGTGGTTTACAGCCACGTGACCCACCACTACCCGAAGCTCCCTGGCGTCGAGCTGCCCCACGTGGTGCTGCTGGTGGAGCTCGAGGAGGGCGTCCGCATCGTGAGCGAGCTCTCGCCGGGTGCGGACGCCTCCGTCGTACGGGTGGGTCTGCCGGTGCTGCTGACCTTCGCGAAGGTGCCGGGCGGCCAGCTCCGACCGACCTTCCGACCTGTTGAGGAGCAGCAGTGACCGCAGTCTCCGCAGGGCTCCGGGTGTCGACGCCGGCGGTCGGCGCCGAGCTTCCCGAGCTGGTCATCGAGGCGAGCGTCCGCAACATCGTGGCGACCGCGATCGCGACGCGGGACTACCAGGACGTGCACCATGACATTGCCTCCGCGCAGGCGCGCGGCAGCAAGACCATCTTCACCAACATCCTGACCAGCAACGGCTACTGCCTGCGCTACATCACCGACTGGACCGGCCCGGACGCCGTGGTGAAGTCCTCCAAGATCCGGTTGGGCGTACCCAACTACGCCGGCGACACGATGACGATGACGGGCACGGTCACGGAGGTGACCCCATCCGCCGAGGGGGCGCTCGTGACGGTCGCGGTGCAGGGTGCCAACAGCCTCGGCGCCCACGTCACCGGCACCGTCGTCGTGCTGCTGCCGGGCGTGTCGACGTGAGCAGGTCCTTTGCCCGGCAGACCGCGATTGTCGGGATCGGCGCGACAGAGTTCTCCAAGGACAGCGGTCGGTCCGAGCTGCAGCTCGCGGCCGAGGCCGTGCGGCTCGCGGTCGCCGACGCGGGGCTCGCGCCGGCCGACGTCGACGGCCTGACGACGTTCACGATGGAGACCAACCCCGAGATCCAGGTCGCCAAGACCGCCGGCCTGGGTGACCTGACGTTCTTCTCGCGCATCGCCTACGGCGGCGGTGCGGCGTGCGCGACTGTGCAGCAGGCGGCCCTGGCCGTCGCCGCTGGCGTTGCCGACACGGTGGTCTGCTATCGCGCCTTCAACGAGCGCAGCGGCCACCGCTTCGGCTCGGGCGCGCACCGCGGTGAGCCGACCGCCGAGGGCATCGCGATGTCGTGGGTGTCGAGCTTCGGGCTCATGACCCCCGCGTCCTGGGTGGCGATGTTCGCGCAGCGCTACATGCACGAGTACGGAGCGACGAGCGAGGACTTCGGGCGGGTGAGCGTCGCCGACCGCAAGCACGCCGCGACCAACCCCAAGGCGTGGTTCTTCGGCAAGCCGATCACCCTCGAGGAGCACCAGGCGTCGCGCTGGATCGTCGAGCCGCTGCACCTGCTCGACTGCTGCCAGGAGACCGACGGTGGCCAGGCGCTTGTCGTCACGACGTTGGAGCGGGCCCGCGACCTCGCCAACGCCCCGGCCGTCATCGCGGGAGCGGCGCAGGGATCGGCGCGCGGCCAGGAGTCGATGGTCAGCTACTACCGCGATGACATCGGCGGCCTGCCTGAGATGGGACTGGTCGCGCAGCAGCTCTGGGCGCAGAGCGGCATCGGTCCGGAGGACGTGCAGACCGCCGTCATCTACGACCACTTCACGCCCTTCGTGCTGCAGCAGCTGGAGGAGTTCGGCTTCTGCAAGCGCGGCGAGGCCAAGGACTTCATCGCGGGCGGCACGATCGAGCTCGGCGGCAAGCTGCCGATCAACACCCACGGCGGCCAGCTGGGCGAGGCCTACCTGCACGGCATGAACGGCATCGCCGAGGCGGTGCGGCAGGTCCGCGGGACCGCCATCAACCAGGTCCCGGACGTCGAGAACGTCCTCGTCACGGCCGGGACGGGCGTGCCGACCAGCGGCTGCGTCGTGTCGGTCGACAGGTAGGAGACACCATGCGCACACCCTTGTCGGACGAGTTCGGGATCGATCTCGCCCTGTTCGCGTTCAGCTACATGCCCGAGGTCGTCGTCGAGGTCTGCAAGGCCGGCGGCATGGGAGTGCTCGGTGCCGTCCGGTTCACCCCTGACGAGCTCACCGAGGCCCTCGACTTCGTCGAGGCGGGGATCGGTGGTCGCCCCTACGGCGTGGACATCGTCATGCCGGCCAAGACCGAAGCCGTGGCCGGCATGGAGATCAGCGAGATGCACGACATGCTGGAGAAGATGATCCCGCAGGAGCACCGCGACTTCGTCGAGAAGGTCCTTGACCAGTACGGCGTCCCGAAGCTCCCGGCCGACGCCCAGCACGGTCGTGACCTGCTGAGCTGGACCGACACCGAGGCGCGGCTGCAGGTGGAGCGCGCCCTGTCGCGCGCCGACGTCAAGATCCTCGTCAACGCGCTCGGCCCGCCGCCCAAGGACGTCGTCGACGAGGCCCACGAGGCGGGCGTCAAGGTGGCCGCCCTGGTCGGCCGCAAGGACCACGCCCTCAAGCAGCTCGCCAACGGCGTGGACATCATCGTCGCGCAGGGCACCGAGGCCGGTGGCCACAGCGGCGACGTCGCGACGATGGTGCTCGTGCCCGAGGTGGGCGACGCGGTGGGCACCGCCCCGGTGCTGGCGGCCGGCGGCATCGGCAGCGGCCGGCAGGTCGCGGCCGCGCTGTCCCTCGGGGCGCAAGGCGTCTGGACCGGCTCGATGTGGCTCAACACCGTCGAGTGCGGGCAGCCGGAGGTCATGTACAAGAAGTTCCGGGAGGCGACGTCCAGCGACGCGGTCCGCTCGCGGGCCTACACCGGCAAGCCGGCCCGTCAGCTGCGCACCGCGTGGACCGAGGCATGGGACAACCCCGAGAACCCGGCTCCGCTGGGCATGCCGTTGCAGTACATGCTGAACGCCGAGGCGCAGGATCGGATCCGGCGCTCCGGCAACGAAGCCCTCATGGGGACGCCGATCGGCCAGCTGGTCGGTTCGTTCACCGAGGTCAAGACCGTGCAGGAGGTCATCGCGACCATGTGCGCGGAGTACGACCGGACCGTCGCTGGTCTGCCCCGACTGTCTACCCCTGCCCGTGCCACATGAAGGAGACGCCATGACAGCCCCGGTGGACGGCAAGCCACGCTGCCCGGTCGACATCGACCTCATCGACCCGGAGACCTTCGCCGACGGCCTGCCGCTCGAGCAGTTCGCGGCGATGCGAGCCGACGCGCCGGTCTTCTGGCACGAGCAGAAAGGCAGCTGGGGTGACGGCTTCTGGGTCGTCACCCGGCACGCGGACGTCCAGGAGGTGTCGCGCATCCCGGAGGTCTTCTCCTCCTGGGAGCGCGGCGCCCTGCTGCACACCGGCCCTGCCGTCGACGAGGAGCTGCAGCTGCAGATGACGCGGATGCTCATGCTCAACATGGATCCGCCCGAGCACAGCCAGTACCGCAACATCGTGCAGCGGGCCTTCACGCCTCGCACCATCCGCGCCCTCGAGGCGCGGCTGGTCGAGTTCGCCAACGAGATCGTCGACCGGGCCCTGGCCAAGGGCGAAGGTGACTTCGTCAAGGACGTCGCCGCCGAGCTGCCCCTGCTGGCGATCTGCGAGCTCATCGGCGTGCCGGCCGAGGACCGCGGCACGATCTTCGACCTGTCGAACCGGCTGATCGGCTTCGACGACCCGGAGTTCCGCACCAGCCCCGACGACGCGCAGGTCGCTTCTGCCGAGATGTACATGTACGCCGACGGCATTGCCGCCGCCCGCCGCGAGTGCCCGGCCGATGACATCGCCACCAAGCTGCTGCAGGCGGAGGTCGACGGCGGCGCCCTCACCCAGGAGCAGTTCGACGTCTTCTTCCTGCTCCTCATGGTGGCCGGCAACGAGACCACCCGTAATGCCATCTCGCACGGCATGCAGGCGTTCTTCGACAACCCTGAGCAGTGGGAGATCTTCAAGCGCGACCGACCCCTGGAGACGGCGGTCGAGGAGATCATCCGATGGGGCACGCCAGTCATCCAGTTCCAGCGCACGGCGCTGTCGGACTATGTCCTCGACGGCCAGCCGATCGCCAAGGGCGACCGCGTCGCCATCTACTACTCGGCCGCGAACCGTGACGAGACCGCGCTGCCGTCCCCGGACGACTTCGACGTCACCCGGGAGAACAACGAGCACGTCGCCTTCGGCGGTGGCGGTCCGCACTTCTGCCTCGGTGCCAACCTGGCGCGCGCCGAGATCCGGATCATGTTCGACGTCATCGCTGACCGGATGCCTGACATCCGGCCGCTCGGTCCGCCGCGCACCCTGCGCTCGATGTTCATCAACGGCATCAAGGAGATCCCGGTCAGCTACACCTGACCGTTCCTTGTCTGAAACAAGAACGCGTTCTAGTGTCGCGCCAACAGCTACGAAGACAGGAGTGCCCGTGGGCGAGCTGGGTTTCTGGAACATCGCGACCGCCGACCCTGAGCGGATCGCGCTGATCGAGCCGGACCACACCGAGCACACGGCAGGTGAGCTGCTCGCCTCGTGCAACCAGGTGGTGCACGCCCTGCGGTCGTTCGGTCTGGAGAAGGGCGACGTCGTCGCCCTCCTCATGCCCAACTGCTCGGCGTTCCTGGAGGTGCTGCTCGCCGTCCAGCAGGCCGGGTGGTACCTCGTGCCGATCAACTACCACCTGGTCGGCCCGGAGATCGCCTACATCATCAACGACTCCGAGGCGAAGGCGTTCATCACGCACGAGGCCTTCGCGAAGGAGGCCGGCCGCGCGTCCGACGAGATCGTCCTCGACCCGAAGTTCTGCTTCGCGATCGGCGAGGTCGCCGGCTTCCGGCCTTACGCCGAGCTCAAGGACAGCCAGCCCACGACCCTGCCCGAGGACCGCTCGGCTGGCGGGCTGATGAACTACACCTCCGGCACGACCGGCAAGCCCAAGGGCGTCAAGCGGCCGCTGCCACCGATCGACCCCGACACGATGGCCGAGCTCGGCACCTTCCTCCACATGCTGTTCGACATCGCGAACTTCGACGACAACGTGCACATCACCGTTGCTCCCCTGTATCACACGGCCGTCGGCCAGTTCACTCAAAATGCGTTGCACGCCGGCCACAAAGTCGTCCTGATGGACAAGTGGACGCCGGAGGGCACCCTCGAGCGCATCGAGCGCTACCGGGTGACGACCAGCCACATGGTGCCGACGATGTTCCACCGGCTGCTGCAGCTGTCGGAGGACGAGCGGGCGAAGTACGACGTCACCTCGCTGCGCCGGATGATCCACTCGGCGGCGCCGTGCCCGGTCCCGACCAAGCACCGGATGCTCGAGTGGTGGGGGCCGGTCATCTGGGAGTACTACGCCGCGACCGAAGGCGGCGGCACCGTCGCCAGCCCCGCGGACTGGCTGCGCAAGCCCGGGACGGTTGGCAACGCCTGGCCCGGCAGCGAGATCGTCGTCCTCGACGACGACGGCAACGACCTCGGTGCTGGGAGCATCGGGACGGTCTGGATGAAGATGGGCGACCGGACCTTCGAGTACCACGGGGACCCCGAGAAGACCAAGAAGTCCTGGAACAGCCGGGGCTTCTTCACCGTCGGTGACGCCGGCGAGCTCGATGCCGACGGCTTCCTGTTCCTGCGCGATCGCAAGGTCGACATGATCATCGCGGGTGGCGTGAACATCTACCCGGCCGAGACCGAGTCGGTGCTCCTGCAGCACCCGAAGGTCGGCGATTGCGCCGTGTTCGGCATCCCCGACGAGGCGATGGGCGAGCAGATCAAGGCGACCGTGCAGCCGGCAGAGGGTGTGGCGGCCGGTCCCGAGCTCGAGGCAGAGCTCATCGCCTACTGCATGGAGAACCTCGCGAAGTACAAGGTGCCGCGCTCGATCGACTTCCTCGATGACTTCCCGCGTGACCCCAACGGCAAGGTCTACAAGCGCAAGCTCCGCGACCCGTACTGGGCCGGACGCTCGTCCCAGCTGGTCTGAGAGGCACCCGCACCATGGTTGAAGTGCTCAGCGCTCCGCTCGTCATGGAGTTCCCCTACACCCGATCGACGGGCCCAGTCGTCGGCGCCTTCCTCACCGGGCTGCGGGACCGCAAGGTCCTCGGCGCGAAGGACAGCTCCGGCCGGGTGGTCGTGCCGCCACCGGAGTACGACGTGACGACCGCTGCGGCGATCGACGCCGCTGCCCTGGTGGAGGTCGGCCAGGAGGGGGTCGTCGAGAGCTGGTCGTGGAACCCGGTGCCGCGCGCCGGCAACCCCTTCGACCGGCCCTTCGCCTGGGCGCTCGTCAAGCTCGACGGCGCCGACACCGGCCTCCTGCACGCCCTCGACGCGCCTGTCGACGCCATCACCACCGGCATGCGGGTGCGGGTGCGCTGGGCCGATGACACCGTCGGCTACATCAACGACATCGCGTGCTTCGAGCCGTTGGGAGCGTCGGCATGACCACACCGATCACCGGCATCACCACGCCGATCCGACTGGAGTACCGCTACACCCCAGGCACGTCGCAGTCGCAGTTCCTGCGCGGCATCAAGGAGGGCAAGGTGATGGGCCGGCGCTGCCCGGCGTGCACCAAGGTCTACTTCCCGCCGCGCGGCGGCTGCCCGATGTGCGGCGTCGAGTTCGCGGAGGAGGTGGAGGTGAAGGACACCGGAACCCTCGTGACCTTCACGGTCGTCAACGTGAACTTCGCGAACCGCGTCATCGAGCTCCCCTACGTCGCGGCTGAGGTGGCCTTCGACGGCGCCGACATCACGACGTCGGTCCTGCTCAAGGGCGTCCCCGTCGACGAGGTGCGCCAGGGCATGCGGGTCAGGGCGCAGTGGATCCCCGAGGACCAGTGGGACTACAGCCTCGCCAACATCGAGCACGTCGAGCCGATCGACGAGCCGGACGCCGACTACGAGACCTACAAGGAGCTGGTGTGAGAGACGTCGCGATCGTCTCCTACGCGCAGCACGCGGCGCGCCGGGAGGACACCCGCAACGAGGTCGAGATCCTGCTGCCCGTGGTGCGCGAGGCGCTCGGCCCGACCGGCCTGAAGACGCAGGACATGGGCTTCACGGTGTCGGGATCGTCGGACTACCTCGCCGGGCAGGCCTTCTCCTTCGTGTCGGCGCTCGACGCCGTCGGACCGTGGCCGCCCATCGCTGAGTCGCACGTCGAGATGGACGGCGCCTGGGCCCTCTACGAGGCCTGGGTCCGGCTGCAGCACGGCGACATCGACACCGCGCTGGTCTACGCCTTCGGCAAGAGCTCGCCCGGCGATGTCGGGCGGGTCCTCGCGCTGCAGCTCGACCCCTACGTCGTTGCGCCGATGTTCCCCGACGCGGTGAGCCTCGCGGCCCTGCAGGCTCGCCGGTTGCTCGAGGGCGGGACGGTGAGCGAGAAGGACCTCGCTCGGGTCGTCGCCCGCAGCCGGCGCAACGCCGTGGGCAATCCACACGCGCAGCTGTCCGGCGACGTCGACGAGGCGGCGCTGCTTGACGAGCCGCGCTGGGCCGACCCGCTGCGCAAGCACGACTGCCCGCCGATCAGCGACGGCGCAGCGGTGCTGGTGCTGGCAGCCGGCGACCGAGCCAAGGACCTGTGCTCGCGGCCGGTCTGGATCCGCGGCATCGACCACCGGATCGACGTGCAGGCGCTCGGCTCGCGGGACCTGGCGACCTCGGCCTCGGCCCGCACCGCCGCGCAGAAGGCAGGTGTGACCGGCGACGAGGACATCGCGGAGCTGCACGCCCCGTTCTCGAGCCAGGAGCTCATCCTCACCGAAGCGCTCGGGCTCGACGAGGCCAAGACGTCGATCAACCCCTCGGGCGGGGCGCTCGCGTCCAACCCGGTCATGGTCGCTGGTCTGGTCCGGATCGGCGAGGCGGCGAAGCGGATCGCTGCCGGCGAGGCCGACACCGGCGTCGCGCACGCGACCAGCGGACCGTGCTTGCAGCAGAACCTCGTGACCGTCCTGGAGGGTGACCGATGAGCGGCAACCGCGCGGCAGTCCTCGGCACGGGGCAGACCCACCACGTCGCCAAGCGGGAGGACGTCTCGATCGCCGGGCTGGTCCGGGAGGCGGCCGATCGCGCCCTCGCCGACGCCGAGCTCGACTGGTCCGACGTCGACGCGGTCGTCATCGGCAAGGCCCCCGACATGTTCGAGGGCGTGATGATGCCGGAGCTCTACCTCGCCGACGCGCTCGGTGCCGTGGGCAAGCCGATGATCCGGGTCCACACCGCCGGCTCGGTCGGCGGGTCGACCGCGATCGTGGCAACGCATCTCGTGCAGGCAGGCATCCACGAGCGGGTCCTCACGGTGGCCTTCGAGAAGCAGTCGGAGAGCAACGCCATGTGGGCGCTGTCGATCCGGATCCCGTTCTCGCAGCCGCTCGTGGCGGGCGCTGGCGGCTACTTCGCGCCCATCATCCGGGGTTACATCCGCAAGTCGGGTGCGCCTCTCGACACCGGCTACAAGGTGGTCCTGAAGGACCGGCTCAACGCGCTGAAGAACCCCTATGCCCATCTGCACCAGCCCGACATCACCTACGAGCAGGTCGCCGAGTCGCCGCTGCTCTGGGACCCGATCCGCTACGCCGAGACCTGTCCGTCCTCAGACGGTGCCGCCGCGATGGTGATCGGCTCGGAGGCCGCAGCGAAGAAGGCCACCCGCCCGGTCGCCTGGATCAACGGGACCGCGGTGCGCTCCGAGCCGACCATGGGGGCCGGTCGCGACCGGGTGAACCCGCGCGCCGGTCGCGAGGCGGCGAAGGCCTGCTACGCCGAGGCCGGCATCACCGACCCCTTCACACAGATCGACTGCGCCGAGATCTACGTGCCGTTCAGCTGGTTCGAGCCGATGTGGCTGGAGAACCTCGGCTTCGCCGAGGAGGGCGCCGGCTGGAAGATGGTGCACGACGGCGTCACCGAGCTGGGCGGCTCGCTGCCGATCAACATGTCGGGGGGCGTGCTGTCCTCCAACCCGATCGGGGCGAGCGGCATGCTGCGCTTCCTCGAGGCTGCCAACCAGGTGCGCGGCACCGCCGGTGACCACCAGGTGGCGGGCGCCCGCACCGCGATGGGTCACGCCTACGGCGGCGGCTCGCAGTTCTTCGCGATCTGGGTCGTCGGCGCGGAGCCCGCGGCGTGACCGGCCGGCTCGAGGGAAAGGTCGCCCTCATCAGCGGCGGGGCCCGCGGCATGGGCGCGGCGACCGCTCGCGTCTTCGTCCGCGAGGGCGCCAAGGTGGTCCTGGGCGACGTACTGCCTGAAGTCAAAGAGGTGGCGGCGTCGCTCGGCGAGGCGGCCATCGGCCTCACCCTCGACGTCACCGACGAGCAGTCCTGGCGCGACGCCGTGGCCGAGGGCGAGCGGGTCTTCGGCAAGATCGACGTGCTCATCAACAATGCCGGCATCCTGCTCATGGACGAGCTCGGCAAGACCACGTCGGAGACCTACCGCAAGGTCAACGACGTCAACGCCTTCGGCTGCTTCCTCGGAATGCGGGAGACCCACCCGGCCCTCAAGCGGGCCGGGGGCGGGTCGATCGTCAACCTGTCCAGCGTCGAGGGGCTCGGCGGCAACCGCTTCCTGGTGGCGTACACCGGGTCGAAGTTCGCCGTGCGGGGCATGAGCAAGGCGGCCGCCATCGAGCTCGCTGCCGACGGCATCCGGGTGAACAGCGTCCACCCCGGCGGCATCGACACCCCGATGGTGCGCCACTTCGTCCCGGACGAGAAGTCGCTGCAGTGGGTGGGCAACCAGGTCCCCATGAAGCGCACGGGCAAGCCCGAGGAGGTCGCCGAGGCGGTCCTGTTCCTGGCGAGCGACGATGCGTCGTACATCACGGGCGCGGAGCTCGCCGTCGATGGCGGCGCAACGGCCACGTCCGGCTTCAAGCACTAGGCCTCAAGTACTAG
The DNA here is from genome assembly GCA_046713755.1 of Mycobacteriales bacterium. Taxonomy (GTDB): domain Bacteria; phylum Actinomycetota; class Actinomycetes; order Mycobacteriales; family SCTD01; genus JAUYQP01. The sequence continues at coordinate 4,026 of JBKKBU010000017.1, read as the reverse complement.
GGAGACAGCCGTGCAGTTCAACCTTGCGGACCTGCTCGAGCAGGTCGTCGATCACGTCCCCGACCGGCCGGCGCTCTACGCCGAAGGCCGCCGGCTCTCGTTCCGCGAGTTCGACGAGCGGGCGAACCAGCTGGCACACCACTTCCAGTCCGTTGGCATCGAGGCCGGTCAGCACGTCGGCTGCCACATGATGAACGGCACCGAGTACCTCGAGACGATGTACGCGCTGTTCAAGATCCGCGCGGTCCCCGTCAACGTGAACTTCCGCTACGTCCACGAGGAGCTGCGCTACCTCTACGACGACGCGGACCTGGTCGCCGTCGTCTTCGACACAGAGTTCGCGGATCGGGTCAGCGCGGTGCTGCCGCAGACCCCGAAGGTCCAGCACCTGTTGGCGGTCGGACCGACCGAGGGCTTCGAGCTGCCGGCAGCGACGCAGCTGTTCGAGCCGGCCCTGGCGGCCCAGCCGGCCGATCGCAGCGGCTTTCCGGAGCGCTCGGCTGACGACCTGTTCATCATCTACACGGGCGGCACGACGGGCATGCCGAAGGGCGTCATGTGGCGCCAGGAGGACCTGTTCTTCGCCGGTATGGGAGGCGGTTACCCCGCGGGCGAGCCCATCGCCACTCCCGCGGATGCGGGCCCGCGGGCGCTCGCCAACAGCCCGATGATCAGCTTCCCGGCGCCGCCGCTCATGCATGGCGCGGCCGAGCTCGGCAGCTTCATCAACCTGCTCGGCGGCGGCAAGGTCTGCCTCATCCGCCGCTACACCGGCGACGGGGCGCTCTCCCTCATCGAGCAGGAGGGCTGCAACACCCTCACCATCGTCGGTGACGCGATGGCGATGCCGCTCATCGAGGCGCTCGATGCCAAGAGCTACGACACCTCGTCGCTGATCGTCCTCGCCAGTGCCGGCGCGCTCTTGAGCCAGCCGGTCCGCGACAAGATCACCGAGCGCTTGCCCAACGTCTACATCAACGACAGCTTCGGATCGACCGAGACCGGCTACAACGGGTCGGCCCCGCCCGGCTCGAAGGCCAGCGACGGGTTGCGCTTCAGCATCAACGCCCGGACTGCTGTGTTCGACGACGACGGCAAGCCGGTCGTGCCCGGCTCTGACACGGTGGGTCGGGTGGCGCAGAAGGGCCATATCCCGCTCGGCTACTACGGCGACCCCGAGAAGACCGCCAAGACCTTCGTCGTCATCGACGGCGAGCGCTGGGTCATGCCCGGCGACATGGCGACGGTCGACGCGGACGGCACGATGCGCTTCCTCGGTCGTGGCTCGATCTGCATCAACTCCGGTGGCGAGAAGATCTACCCCGAGGAGGTGGAGGGCGCGCTGAAGTCGCACCCCGACCTCGTGGACGCGGTGGTCGCTGGCATCCCGGATGAGCGGTGGGGGCAGCGGGTTGCCGCGGTCCTGCAGGTGCGTGACGGCGCGGCGGTGCCGTCGCAGGCCGACATCGAGGAGCACCTGTCCACGCGCATCGCGCGCTACAAGGTGCCCCGCTTCGTGCACGCCGTCGAGCTGATGCAGCGCTCGCCGTCCGGCAAGCCCGACTACGGGTGGGCGACCAAGGTCCTCACCGATGCAGCAGGAGTGTCGGCCTGACCGAGTGGGCCGGCACCGTCGCAGAGCTGGTGCGGCGGCGGGCGGACGACCCACGACCGGGGCTGGTTGCGAGCGACCGCTCGTGGACCTGGGCCGAGCACACTGCGGAAGCTGCGGCCAGGGCGAGCTGGTACGCCGAGGACCGTCGGTCGCGCGGGGCCACCGGCCCGCCGCACATCGGGGTGCTCCTGGAGAACACCCCGGAGTTCTCCTTCTGGTTGGCCGCGGCTGCCCTCGGTCGTTTCGTCCTGGTGGGTCTCAACGCGACCCGGCGCGCTGAGGGGCTCGGCGAGGACATCCGGGGGACGGCCTGCGACCTCGTCCTCACCGACCCCGCCGGCGCGGCCCTCCTGGCCGGCGTGGACCCGGGTGGCGCCCGGCTCATGGACAGCACCGAATCGTCGTACGCACCCGCCACCCTCCCTCTGGAGCAGGCGGAGCCGGGTGACCTGCACCTGCTCATCTTCACCAGCGGCACCACCGGCAACCCCAAGGCGGTGCGCTGCACCCAAGGCAAGATCGCCTTGTCCGCACAAGGATTGGTGATGCGGGTCGGCCTGGAGGCCGACGACGTCGCCTACGTGTCGATGCCACTGTTCCACTCCAACGCGGTCATCGCGGGCTGGGGTCCGGCGCTCGCGGTCGGTGCGACCGTTGCGCTGCGGCCGAAGTTCTCGGCGTCGGGGTTCCTGCCCGACGTCCGGCACTACGGCGCGACGTACGCCAACTACGTGGGCACTCCGCTGTCGTACGTCCTCGCCCAGCCCGAACGCCCCGACGATGCCGACAACCCGTTGCGGCTGGTCTTCGGCAACGAGGGCGCACCAGCGGATCTCGACCGCTTCGCGGCGCGCTTCGGATGCCGGGTCGTCGACGGGTTCGGCTCGACCGAGGGTGGCATCAGCATCAGCCGCACCCCGGAGACACCAGCCGGCTCGCTGGGGCTCCCCAACGGCGACGTGCGGGTCCTCGATCCCGAGACCGGCGAGGAGTGCGAGCGCGCCGTTCTCGACCCCAGTGGCCGGCTGCAGAACCCGGACCAGGCAGTCGGTGAGCTGGTCAACTGCGACGGCGCCGGGCTGTTCGAGGGCTACTGGGACGCACCGGTCGACGATGCCACCCGCCTGCGGGACGGCAGGTACTGGAGTGGCGACCTCGGTTACCGCGACGCCGACGGCTTCCTGTGGTTCGCCGGCCGGGCGGGGGATCGGCTGCGGGTCGGCGGTGAGAACTTCCCTGCGGCTCCTGTGCAGCGCGTGCTCGGCAGGCACCCCGGGATCGTCGAGGTGGTCGTCTACGCGGTGCCCGATGCGGTTGCCGGCGATGCCGTGATGGCAGCCGTCGTCGCGGGCGCCGACTTCGACCCGGTCGACTTTGCGGTGTGGGTGGCCGACCAGCCGGACTGCTCCACGGCGTGGGTGCCGCGTTACGTCCGGGTGCTCAACGAGGTCCCTCGGACCGCGACCGGCAAGGTGGTGACGCGGCAGCTGGCCCGCGAGCGCTGGGACACGGAGGGCGTCTGGGTCCGCGCCGGCAGGGACCTCGTGCTTCGCCCCATGACCGACACCGACCGCGCGCAGCTGCTGCAGGCCTTCGCCGAGAGCGGCCGCCCCCTGCTCTGACCGGATGTGTAGAACGTGTTGCAGTCGGACCACCCTGGCGTACCGCTGCTGCGCTTGACCATGTGACCGGCACCACGTAGAACGTGTTACACCAGCGGCGGACGAGAAGGACGGCATGCACCTCACGTACACGCCCCAGCAGCAGGCGCTCAAGGACGAGCTGCGGACCTACTTCGCTGGCCTGATGACCCCCGAGCGCATCGCGGGCCTTAGTCGGGGCGAGCTCGACGGGCCGGCGTACAAGGAGATCGTGCGGCAGCTCGGGCAGGACGGCTGGCTCGGCATCTCGTGGCCCAAGGAGTACGGCGGCCAGGGCCGCAACCTGCTCGATCAGTACATCTTCTTCGACGAGGCGCAGCGAGCCCAGGTGCCGGTGCCGTTCCTCACCACCAACACCGTCGGCCCGACGATCATGGCGTTCGGGACCGACCAGCAGAAGGCGGAGTTCCTGCCCAAGATCCTGGCAGGAGACCTGCACTTCTCGATCGGCTACAGCGAGCCCGGCGCCGGCACCGACCTCGCGAGCCTCACCACGACCGCGGTGCGCGACGGCGACCACTACGTCATCAACGGCCAGAAGATGTGGACCTCGCTCATCCAGCACGCCGACTGGATCTGGCTGGCCTGTCGCACCGACCCCGACGCCAAGCGCCACAAGGGCTTGTCGATGATCCTGGTGCCGACCGATGCCGAGGGCTTCAGCTGGACGCCGGTCAACACCATCGGCGGCGGCTACACCAGCGCTACCTACTACGACAACGTCCGGGTGCCGGTCGAGAACGTCGTCCT